>JBBRQV010000043.1:0-20379 GCA_038225955.1 Ignavibacteria bacterium
AGCGAATAAATCTGAATATTTCATCCCTGAAATATTTCGGTTAATCACACGTAACACTCCACTCATATAAAACTCATTGCTGTAATTATATAGTAAGAATATTTTGCATACAAGCATTATAGTTTAGATATGAGAAAAGTACATTGTATCGTTTCACTCCTCGCTTTATTCGTTGTGTCTCTATTCCTTTATTCCTTTTCAGGCGGAATAACAGGTGTGACAAAAAAAAGCACATCACCCGGCTGCACATGCCATGGTTCGTTTACGCCCGGAGTAACGGTAAGCATAAATGGGCCTGATACAATTCGCGCAAATGATTCTGCAAATTTTTCTGTGATAATTTCCGGCGGTCCGCTTGTAATGGGCGGAACAAATATTGCCACAAGGTTTGGCAGCCTTATTCCCGGTGATGGGATGAGAAAAACGGATAACGAACTCACACATATTGCTCCTTATCCTCCTTCAAATGGAACTGTAACTTTTAATTTCAAATATAAATCTCCGTCTATCCCCGGTACGGATACAATTTTTGCAAACGGTAACAGTGTGAACTTCAATGGGTTTTCCTCAGGGGATAACTGGAATTTTGCGCCAAGCAAAAGAATTATAATTACTTCTTCAACGGGAATTATAAATTCAAGTGAAGCTCCAAAATCGTTTTCGCTAGAGCAGAACTATCCCAATCCTTTTAACCCTACTACTAAAATAAATTTTGCATTACATGAATCTTCTAAGGTTTTGCTTACTGTTTATAATTCCATAGGAGAAATTGCAACGACATTAATAGATTCTAAAATTTCTGCCGGATCATATACTACGGAGTGGGACGCTTCTGTATTTCCGGCGGGAGTTTATTTTTATACACTCAAAACCGAAAAGAACTCAAATACAAAAAAAATGATGCTTATTAAGTAAGCATTCAAATTAAAAATATACAACTTAACTATGAAAAAATTCTTTGTACCAATTTTATTCCTCCTTATAATTAATAGCCCTCTTAATATATTTTCTCAAACAACATTTACAAAAATTACTACTGGACCTATAGTTACTGACGGCGGAGCATCGTGGGGATGCAGTTGGGGAGATTACGACGGAGACGGTAAGCAGGATTTAATTGTGATAAATCGCGGCAGTGTTGACGGGCATCTTTTTATGTATCACAATGATGGCGGCGGAGTTTTTACAAGAGTTTTAACCGGACCCATTGCAACCGATAGCGCGCTGTACACAACTGCTACATGGGGAGACTACGATAACGATGGGAAACTTGATTTGTTCCTCTCAACATTCAACAATGAAAATAATTTATTGTATCACAATGAAGGAAGCGGAGTATTCACAAAAGTAATAACAGGAGTTATAGTTAGCGATGGAGGGGCTTCAAACAATTCTTCATGGGTAGATTTCAATAACGACGGCAAGCTTGATATGTGTGTTACAAATTACGGTCAGAAAAGATTTTTGTATCAGGGCGACGGCATAGGCGGGTTTGTAAAAATTACAACGGGAGCTTTTGTAAATGACGTGAGCGGCTCGATAAGCAGCGCATGGGGAGATTATAATAACGATGGATTGATGGATGTATATATTGCAAATAACGGAGCAGCTTTGAACAATAATTTTTTCTATAAAAACGATGGCGCAGGAAACTTTACAAAAATGACTGCGCTTAATATTGTTTCTGATACAACTAAAAGCTTCAGTGTTTCATGGGGAGATTTTAACAATGACGGCTTCGAAGATTTATTTGTTGCCGGTGATGGAGTAAGAAACGACGCTCTATACAGAAACAATAAAGACGGCTCATTCACAAATGAAATTTCATCAGTTGTTGCATTAGACCAGTATTCTGTAATGGGTAACTGGGCTGATTATGATAACGACGGCTTTCTTGATTTGTTCGTTTCACGCTGGCAGAACCAAAATAATTTATTATATCACAATAACGGCAACGGCACGTTCACAAAAATAACTCTTGGAGATATAGCAAATGACCACGGTAATTCTTTCGGATGCGCATGGGCAGATTATGATAACGATGGAGATATGGATTTAGTAGTCGGCAATATTAATAACGAAAACAATTTTTTGTATAGAAATAATGCCACAGCTGAAAACACAAATAAATGGATTACAATAAAATGCGTAGGGACAACTTCAAACAAATCTGCCATAGGAGCAAAAGTATTAGTGAAGGCAAATATCAACGGAACTTCACAATGGCAATTAAGAGAAATTACTGCGGGAACAGGTTATGCTTCTCAGAATGATATGAGAGCACATTTTGGTTTGGGAACCGCGGCAGTTATTGACTCAATTAAAATAATGTGGCCATCAGGAAGCGTGAATTCGTTTACAAATATTGGTGTAAACAGATTTGCGACAATAACTGAAAATGGTTCGCTTGTAGGTGTAAATGGCACTGAAGTAAAAATACCTAACGGTTTTGAGCTTCAACAGAATTACCCAAACCCATTCAATCCATCTACAGTAATAAAATTTACTGTGCCATATGCAACAATAATAACTTTAAAAGTTTATAACACATCCGGCAAGGAAATCACAACTCTGCTGAATAAATCTTTTCAGCAGGGTAGTCACGAAGTAGAATTCAATTCAGAAGGTCTCGCAAGCGGCGTGTATTATTACACGCTGGCAGGAGATAATTTTTCAGATACGAAGAAAATGATTCTAATAAAATAACCTAAAAATTATTTACGCAATTCCTTCCTTAAACGGATAACGAGTCATTTAGAGAGAGACTTTTTATCCGTTTTTTTGTTACATAATGTGTAAGAAAATTCCTTGTTCAAAAATCGGTTGTCCTGCCTTTTCATTTACATTATCTTTGTATAGTTTAAAAATTAATTGTTGAAACAATGCAATCGCTGCCAACTCCAAAAGTAATGTATAATGCGCTTTTGAAAAAAGATTCCTCTTACGATGGGCTTTTTTTCATAGCAGTAAAGACTACGGGAATTTTCTGCCGTACTGTATGTACTGCAAAAAAACCAAAGCAGGAAAATGTGGAATTTTATAAATCGGCTGATGAAGCTTTGAAGTTCGGCTACCGTCCCTGCAAGGTTTGCAAGCCTTTGAATATTTATGATAAGCCTGACTTCGTAAAAAAAGTATTAGGAGAAATTGAGAAAGACCCGTTTGTAAAACTCAATCAGAGAAAGCTAATTGATATGGGTATAAATCCTCATACTCTTGCAAGGTGGTTCAAAAAAAATCTTAACATGACATTTTCAGCATATCACAAAATGATAAGACTAAATAAAGTTTACGGAAATCTCCGCGAAGGACAAAAAGTTACAGAGACAGCTTTTGATTCGGGATATGAATCGCTCAGCGGCTTCTCAGACTTCTTCAAAAAGACACTTGGTTTTTCGCCTTCGCAATCGTCCTATAGAAATGTTGTAACAGCAGAAAGAATTGTAACTCCACTAGGACCAATGCTTGCTGCTGCAACGGATAAAGGAATTTGTTTACTTGAATTCGTTGATAGAAGAATGCTGCAGAATCAGATTTTATCATTAGAAAAAAGGCTGAAGGCAAAAGTTATTCCGGGAAAATCTCCTTTCTTCAAGGAGCTTGACAAGCAGATGAAAGAATATTTTGCAGGTAGCAGAAAAGATTTTGATATTCCGCTTGACCCTGTAGGAACGGAGTTTCAAAATAAAGTGTGGGAGGAGTTGATGAATATTCCTTACGGGAAAACAGTATCGTATCAAACACAATCCAACAACATAAAAATGCCAAAGGCAGTCCGCGCAGTTGCCAATGCAAACGGCTTTAATAAAATCTCAATTATAATTCCCTGTCATCGTGTAATTGGTTCAGACGGAACACTCACAGGTTACGGCGGGGGATTGTATCGCAAAAAATTCTTGTTGGACTTAGAGCAAAATACTACAAAACTCTTCTAATAATATTCAAGGAATAATTTATAGAGTATAATTAATATATTTTAAAATATAATTTATAATTGTAGACTAAACCATACTCCAAATCATTCTCCCCCTGGGATGTAAGTCTATATTTTTTTAAATTATAGTCTTATCCTGATATGAAAAAAAAACTATCCACATTATTTATTTTATTTTTCATTGTTACAATTTCTTTTTTAGTTTCAAATAAAAATATATTCAAATCCGATGATGAAGAATCCGGTAAACCTTTTTCAATAGGTGATGAAGATAATCCGGAAGGACGTGCAGACTGGGAATTTAAGATGCTTCGCGATCCCGTTACTAATAAAATTCCTGATAATATTAGACAGAGGGAATTAGAATTTGCAGCAAATCTACCTAAAAAAATGGGTGATGCGCCGGACGCTTTATCCTGGAATGAAAGAGGTCCGAATAACGTTGGCGGAAGAACAAGAGCTTTACTTGGCGATATTAACGATACAAATATTATTGTTGCCGGAGGAATTTCAGGTGGTATTTGGCGCTCTACAAACTCTGGTGTTAACTGGGTGCAAAGAACAACAGTAGCACAGCTGCACAATGCAACATGCCTAACTCAGGACAGAAGACCGGGCAACACAGGGAAGTGGTATCTTGGAACCGGAGAGCGCGATGGAAACTCAGCTGGTCAATTCGGAAGCGGATATACTTTCTCAGGTGATGGTGTTTTTAAATCTGTTGATAACGGGTTAACATGGAATCTTCTTCCATCAACTTCAGGAAATTCACCTTCAAGTTTTAATTCATCATGGCAGTTTGTATGGAGCGTTGCCGCTGACCCTTCCAATGGAACAGAAGATGAGGTATATGCTGCAACACTTGGCTCAATTTACAGATCGTCAAACGGCGGTACAAACTGGACTCAGGTACTTGGCAACTCTGTAACACTTTCAACATATACTGATGTTAAATGCGCAACAAGCGGTATTGTATATGCGGCAGGTAGTTTTGTTGCAGCCGGACCAATGAACGGAATATTCCGTTCGGTAGATGGAATTACATGGGCAAACATTACGCCCGCTGCATTCCCTGCAACTTGGGGAAGAATAGTAGAAGCGATTGCGCCATCAAATGAAAATATAGTTTACTTTGCAGTTCATGATGTTCCTAACGGTGAACCAAATTCAGTTAATAAACATCAGATTTGGAAATACCAATATGTAAGCGGTGACGGAACAGGTGCCGGAGGAATTTGGACTGCATTAGGCAGTAATCTTCCGCAAGCAGGCCAGGGAAATTTTGGAACGTTCAACGAACCATTTGATACGCAGGGTGGATATGATTTAACGATGCAAGTAAGTCCTACTGACCCGAACCTTGTAATACTGAGCGGAGTTAATTCATATCGCTCTTCCGACGGATTTGCAACTAACACTAATACAAAAAGAATTGGGGGCTATAATCCGACTGTCCAAAACGGAACATACCCCGCAAGTCATCCTGATTTTCATAGCGGATATTTTAAACCCGGCAGCAGTACAGTATTTTTCAGCGGTCATGACGGCGGGATTTCCCGAACAGACGATATTACCGGTAATGTTTCCGCAGATAATCCTGTAACATGGAGATCACTTTCCGGAAGTTATAATGTAACACAATTTTATGCTGTTTCGGTTGACCCTGAGAATGCTTCAAACTGGGTAGCAGGTGGTTTTCAGGATAACGGGTCGTATGTTACAAACAGCGCAGTACTCACTACTCCATGGGGTACAGTGAACAGCGGTGATGGTGGTTATTGTTCCATCGCGCCTTTAGCTGATGACAGAATTTACTCAACATCACAAAACGGCGATATAGATAGAATACAAAGAGACGGAGGTGGCAATCAGGGAATGAAACCTACAGGTTTAGGAAATCCTGCTTTCATTAATCCTCATATACTTGACCCGAATAATTCTTCACTTCTATATTTCGGAGGAGGCAATTCAGGCTCTACTACAGGAATTTGGAGAAATAATAATATCATTAACGGTACAAATACTACCGGATGGAGCTATCTTGCGGGAACTGATGTAGGCTCTGCAAGTGCTCAGGTTTCTGCAGTGTGTGTTTCAAAAGCAAATACTGCAAACGTTGTTTACTATGGTACTTCAGAAGGACATATTCGCAGGATAGATAATGCAAGCACTACAGCAAATGTAAGCGCGAATTTGAATTCAGGCGCGATGCCTGCAGGAGGATTTGTTTCGTGCCTTTCAATCGACCCGACTAACTCGAATAACGTAATTGCAGTTTTCAGTAACTATAATGTTAACAGACTTTGGTATTCTACTGATGCAGGAGCTACATGGACAAACATTGAAGGTAATTTAGGTGGAGTAAACGGTCCATCAGTTAGATGGGCTACAATATTTTATGTTACAGGTGTGCCGCATGTATTTTTAGCAACATCAGTTGGTGTTTATTATACGATTTCCATAAATGGAAACTCAACTGTATGGACTCAGGAAGCTGTATCTTCTGTAGGAAATGTTGTAACAGTTATGTTCGATTACCGTTCTTCTGATAATACACTTGTTGCTGCTACACATGGAAGAGGTTCATTCTCGACACAAGTTTCACCTGCACTACCGGTGGAATTAACGGCATTCAACTCATCTGTAACAGGTGTGAATGTGTTACTTAGCTGGACAACTAATTCCGAAACAAATAATTCAGGATTTGAAGTTCAAAGAAAATCGGGTAATACAGATTGGACTCCATTAGGCAATGTTCGCGGAGCAGGGAATTCTAATACAATTAACAACTATGCATTCGCAGATAATAATTTACAATCGGGGAAGTATAAATACAGATTGAAGCAAATAGATTTCAACGGAAATTTTGAATATTACAATCTTGCAAGTGAAGTTAGCATCGGTCTTCCGAATAGTTTTGCATTAAAACAAAATTATCCAAATCCTTTTAATCCTTCAACAAAAATTGATTTCAATTTACCGCTAAATGCAAACGTAACATTGAAAGTTTATGATGTATCAGGAAAAGAAGTTGCAAAGTTGATAAATAATGAATTAAGAAATGCAGGAAATTACTCTGTAGATTTCAATGCTTCGTTCCTTTCATCGGGAATTTATTTCTATAAATTGGAAGCAGGAAATTTTACAGGTGTTAAGAAAATGATGCTGGTAAAGTAAGATTCTAATTTTCACGGGTATTGTAAAATATACCCGTGAATTTATTTTCATTTTATTTCCTTTTAATAATAGTAAAAGTAATATCGTCATTCACTTCATGCATACCTCTGAAACTATTAACAGAGTTTACAAGTATTCTTTTTATATCTGCAACATCTTTATAAGAGTTGGCGCATAACACTTCTTTAACTTTAGCCAGTCCGTATTCATCTTTATTTGAATTCATTGCTTCAAATATTCCATCTGTATAAATAAATATTACATCACCGCTTTGAGGAGCAATCTCCAGAGTATCGGCTGCGTTATCGAACATTGTTTCACTCATCATACCCAGTGCAGGACCGTTTGGTTTTAGCTCGGTGCATTTATTTTCTGCTTTCTGATAATATAATATTGGTGGATGACCGCCGCGACAGAGCTTTATTTTTTCTTTATTAATCTCTGCAAGTACCACTGTAAGAAATAAACCCTTTTTGAAATTTTTTAGAATATCTTTATTAAGTGTTTTTAAAATATCGACAGGTTCGGAAATTAAATCTGCAACGTATCTTATAATTGCGCGGACGTGAACCATGTGCAGAGCAGCCCCCATGCCTTTGCCTGAAATATCGCCGACAGTTATAAGAAGCTTTTCATTTCTGTTTACAAAATCTATGAAGTCACCTCCAACATCATTCGCAGTTTCGCAGTAGCAATCCAAGTCATATCCATCGTATGCAGGCGCAGATTTTGGAATCATAGAGTCCTGTACTTCACGCGCGATTGAAATCTCATCCTTTGCAATAATTTTATCCGCGACTTCTAAAATTACAAGTAATGCCAATATAACTATTGAAAAACTATACCAGTTAGAGCTGTTAGAAACCCAGCCGGCTATATAGATTAAAATTGCAATCGAAAAAAGCAGACGGCGTAGTGGTGTAAGCTTTCTTAGAAGAGCAACAACGAAGTTACGTATAAAAAGCAGCCAGCGTTTGAATTTATCCTGATTTTCGTCAGGCTTCTTCATATCGCGCGCGTAGAATTTATACAATCCGGGAATATCTTTAGTCACCAGTTTTTCAAATTCTTCAGAAGTTAAATCACTTGTGTAAAGATTGTATACTTTTTCGAATATATTCAATTTGTTGTTTTAAAAATTATACGGAGTACAGGTGGATTTGTTATCACATTTTACTAAATTAATTGAAACCACGATGAGCATTTACATAGAAATTTACTATTCTTTTTTTTAAATTTATATATTCCTTTATCACCCTATGATACTTGACGATAATTCTAGGGAAATTAGTATCCGGAAAGTGGAGCTGGTTTCCTTAAAAGATAATACTATTGTTTTCCACATGAAGTATTCTGATACCAAGCAGGTAAAAACCTATGAATCTCAGCAGGCTGCTAAAGATGAATTCGAAAGAATTTCAAGACGCATTGAAAACTATATAGTCGTAAAGTCAGGCAAACCTCTATCCGACCATTAATTCTTTAATATCCAGTTTACTATTTCTTTCTGAGACATTGTATCGTTTATTTCGAGCACAATGCTTCTATCTCTGTTCACAGCCAGCCAGTTGGAAATTACTTTTATTTCATCAAGCTCTTCATTAGAAAATTTATGTTTAATAAATTTTGAGAGTGAGAAAAATAAGTAATCCGTCGTTTCAAACAGCTCATCAAGAATTAAATTTTCATCTGTAACGTCATCATTTATATAAAGACTATATGTCTTCATCAGCTTTCCATTATGGATGAAGAAAATTTCTTCCTTCTCTCCGTATTTTTGCTTTATTATTATTTTCTTATTGTTAATCGCTGACGTAATCACTTTCTGATAGCTCATTACTCTTTGAATATCTTTTAGTCTGTCGCGAAGGAAAGCGGCTCTTTCGTATTCTTCCTCCTGCGAAAATCGCACCATTTGCGCTTCAAAAAAATTCTGAATTGTTTCTTCCCCATCGTTTGTAATAAAATTATGGACACCTTTTACTTCGTCAGCATATTCCTTTTTACTTTGAGATAAATTGCAAGGAGCTTTGCATCTTCCAATATCGTAATACATACAGGTTGAGTGTGCCTTCGCAGGTTTGAGATTTTTGTATTCGCACTTTCGCAGACTGTAGTTTTCATTTATCTGCTTTAATATATTATGCACAGTTCTTCCGCTTGAAAATGGTCCGTAATAATTTGCGCCGTCATTTTCTATTTCATAAACTTTCTCAACGCGGGGATATTCATTTTGTATATCGATTTTCAGGAACGGATGAAACCTGTATCTTTTTATAGCAGTATTAAACCTTGGCTTATGCTTCTTAATCATTTTTGATTCAAGAATTAAAGCAGAGAGTTCGGAATCCGTAACCTCAAATTCAATTGCATGAACCGATTGAATAAGATTTCTTATTTTCGGCGGCAGGTCAGATGTAAAATTCAAATATGTTGCAAGTCGTTCACGTAAATTTTTTGCTTTGCCTATGTAAATAGTCTCTTCACTTTTGCTCTTCATAAAGTAAACACCGGGCAGCCTAGGGAAATCTTTTAAGTCGGCTTTTATTCTTTTTAGAATAGGCGATTTATTTGCTGAAGTATAAATTTTTGTGTTCTGAAAGCGCAATACTTCTTCAATAGTTTCAAGCTCGTACTCTTCGTTTAAAATTTCCAAAAACTTTAAAAGAATTTTAGAAGTTGCGAGAGTATCATCGTAAGCCCTGTGAAAATTATCTGCTTTAATTTCAAAATACTCTGCGACTTTGCCGAGTGATTTACTTTTTAATTTTTTTAATAATCTTCTTGCAAGCTTGCAGGTACACACGGTGCGCATATTGAAATCAAAGTTCTCCCCTGCGCGTTCAAAAGATTTTTTTACAAAATTAAAATCGAATGCAACATTATGTCCAGTGAATAATATTGTCGGGTCTACTCCCGCAGAAATATGCGATTTATCAAAAATGAAGTCGCGAATTTTCGGAGAAAGCTCTTCAAACGTCGGTTTATCCATTACATCTTCATTGGAGATTCCGGTTAAATATGTTATCTGACTTGGTATATGCTGCTTTGGATTTATGAGAGTTGTGAACTTATCAATTATCTCGCCATTATAAATTTTTATCAGCCCGATTTCCGTAATGCGGTTGTAATCGGATGACATTCCCGTTGTTTCAACGTCGCAGACAACAAATGTCGTATCGTATATAGGTGTGCCCATAAATAAATATAGTAATATAATTATTAACAAAAATTTCAAAAAAAAGTGGCTTTATACTTTAAAGAAAAAATAAAAATTAACCACAGAGAACACAGAAAATAATTACGGAGTGCATAGAGAAGATAAAAATTAAACACAAAGAAGCGCAAAGAATAAGCCCGAAGCCCGCGAAGACAAATAATATATGAAAATATAAAAATGTCTGTGTTCTCTGTGTAAAAACTCTGCACTCTCTGTAGTTAAAAAATCAGTATCCATTTATTAAAACCTTTATTAAGAAAATAATCTTTCTCAAATTTCCGCATGCAGACTTTAACAGACCTGTTTCTCGAAAACTCAGAGAAATTTTCTTCCGATAAAAAAATATTTTTTACGAAGGAAGATAACGGCACATATTCCTTTATAGACTATAAAGCCTTCAGTGAAAACATTTCCTCGTTAGTTCACTTTTTCAGATTTCATAATCTTAAAAGGGGAGATAAAGTTGCCATTCTCTCCGATAATAGATTTGAATGGGCGGCAGTTGATTTTGTCTGCATGTTTTTGGGACTTATTTCAGTCCCTACGTATGTTTCTTTAAATCCCGAACAGATAAAATATATTTTGAATGATGCGGAGGTAAAGATAATTTTTGTAATGAATAAATTTTTACTCGAGAAGATTAATAAGATAAAAGCAGATGTACCATCATTAAAAACAATCGTATCATTTAATAATCTTTCTGAAGAAAATCTCTCCAATGATATAATAAATTATTCATCGATAAGTAAAAATTTTTCCTCATCGGAAGATTTGAAAACCCTTTCTTCCTCTATAAATGAAGAAGATTTACTTACTATAATATATACATCAGGCACTACAGGAAATCCTAAAGGCGTAATGCTCACACATAAAAATATTTATATAAATATTAAAGCATGTATGCAGGTCTTACAGATTAACGAGCAGGATAGATTCCTTTCATTTCTTCCATACTGCCACGCCTACGAGAGAACTGCAGGATATTACTTAGCTCTGTTTACGGGAGCGGAAATTTATTTTGCGAAAAACATCGATACTATCTCTGCGCAAATGCCTGAAGCAAAGCCGACGATTTTAATTTGCGTTCCGCACCTCCTTGAAAAAATGTATTCGAAAATTATAGATAGCCCGAATTCACTTCATGGAATTAAGAAAAAATTATCTTCGTGGGCAATCAATATGGCATTAGAAAGAAAAGTAAAACCTCACTCTATAAAGTGGAATATCGCATACAAATTAGTTTATACAAAAATTGCAGCGAAGACAGGAGGATGTCTTCGCTTAATGGCATCCGGCGGTGGAGCATTGAATAAAAACATCTCCGAATTTTTTATTTACATGGGTGTAATGGTAATAGAGGGCTATGGAATGACGGAGCACTCGCCGGTGATATCCGTTAATCCTCCCGATAAAAATAAACCCGGTACTGTCGGGCCTCCTTTAAATGGAGTGAAAGCAAAGATAGAAGAGGACGGAGAAATTCTTGTGCAAAGCGAGTCAATCATGGCGGGGTATTATAAGGACGAGAAGGCAACATCCGATACAATTGTAAACGGATGGCTGCATACGGGAGATATTGGAGAAATAGATGGAGATGGATATATAAAAATTACAGATAGGAAAAAAGAATTGTTCAAAACATCGGGAGGAAAATACATTGCGCCGGCACAGATAGAAGAAATGCTGAAGCAGTTAAACTATATAGAGCAGATTTTAATAATAGGAAACGAAAGGATGTATGTAACGTCTTTAATCGTACCTCAAATTGAGCATTTGAAAAATCTTGCAAAAAAACTCAAGGTGGAATATAAAGAAGAAGGAGAACTGCATTCTAACAAAGAGATACTTAGAGAAATAGAGAAAGATATTAATTCAGCTCAGAAAAATTTAGCGACTTATGAAAAAGTAAGGCGATTTGCCCTGCTTGAAAATCCATTTACAATTGAAGGAAACGAGTTGACTCCAACAATGAAAGTGAAACGTAGAATAGTCGAGGAGAAATATAAGGATTTGATAGAAAAAATGTATAAATAAGTAAGTAAAAAATGTAGTCCATAAATTTACTTTTGCCTAAAAAAAAACAGAAAAAAAGTATATATTGTAAATTATGATTGAATCCTATATTCCAATTATGCTCATCCTGTTTATTTCAATAGGATTTGCGGTAGTAAATGTAAATATGTCCTGGTTAGTGGGTCCTACTCGTCCTAACAGGGAAAAGCTATCTACATACGAAAGCGGCATGGAGCCGGTTGGTACTGCCAGAGATAAATTCTCTGTGAAGTATTATATGGTTTCTGTTTTGTTTATTTTATTTGATATTGAGGTGGTGTTTTTATATCCGTGGGCAGTATCGTTTGTGAACTTTGAACCGGCTAAAATGGTTTATTCTTTTATAAGTGTAATTGTTTTCGTAGTAATACTTTTCATAGGGTACTTCTACGTTATTAAAAAAGGGGCTTTAAAATGGGACTAGAAGAACATCTTTCCAATGACGGATTTGTAACATCAAAAATAGATGAGTTAATTAAATGGGGAAGAAAAAATGCTCTATGGCCAATGCCTATGGGTATATCCTGCTGCGCAATCGAAATGATGGCAGTCGCAGGTCCGCGTTTTGATATTTCAAGATTCGGCTCAGAAGTATTCAGATTCTCTCCGCGTCAATCAGATGTAATGATTGTAGCCGGTACAGTAACATATAAAATGGCAAAAGTAGTAAGAAAGATTTACGACCAGATGCCTGAACCCAAATGGGTAATAGCAATGGGTGCTTGTACATCTTCTGGCGGAATGTACAGAACATATTCTGTAGTGCAGGGCATTGACCAATTTTTACCTGTTGACGTTTACGTTGCAGGATGCCCGCCGAGACCTGATAATTTATTGAATGCTTTAATAAAAATTCAGGAAAAAGTTTCATCAAAAGATACAAGTTCTTTTTCTTACAATTAAAAAACTAACTATGAAAAAAACACTCTACACTCTCCTCACTATCTTGTTTTTTGTAGTATGTTCCACTCCTTCATTTTCGCAGATAAAACTGCAGGAAGGTTTTGAAACCACTGATACAGTCGCAGGCGCAGTGCCTCCGGGCTGGTCAGTTTGGAATCACCAGAATTACCCAATAGATCCAACAACAAACTGGATGGTAAGAGATTCAGGTCTTTCTATGCCCGGATTATCAACAGCGTTGACTAAATCACATTCTGGTAAAAGATCTATGGGTGTCAGTTGGACATCTTATCAGGATACTACAGGCGGTACAAGCAGCCCTATTACTGATTGTTGGTTAGTCACAAAAAGAATAAATGTTTCTGCAGGAGATTCTTTAAGATTTTTCATGTCGGGTGGCAGTCCTTCATATTGGGATAGTGTTCAAATATGGGTAGGTGTTCTGGATTCTATACCTGAGGATATATTAGGATTCCCTGATTACAGACTTGGAACTGTTGCTTTCCCCGGAACATCAGGCGGTGGCTCGGTTTACGGACAATTTGTTAGAAAAGCTTACGGTTTAAATAGATTTCTTCCTTTTGGAACAATATGGGTCGCTTTCCGATACAACACAAATACCACTATAGACGGCTTTGCAGTTTATCTTGATGATGTTATGGTTGGAAACCCAAATGTGGCAGTCACTCCGACGAATACAAACGTACCGTCGCAGTTTGAGCTATCACAAAATTATCCGAATCCTTTCAACCCTACAACTAACATTAAATTCAGTTTGCCAAAGGCAACAAATGTTCAGATTGTAATATTTAATTCGGTTGGACAGGAAGTAAAATCATTAGTGAATGAATATAAAACTGCAGGCTCTTATACTGTAGATTTCAACGCTTCGGATTTAGCAAGCGGAACATATTTCTATAAAATCATCACAAGTGATTTTACAGAAACAAATAAAATGACGTTAGTAAAATAAATTTATCATTCTAGCCCGCTGAAATATGCGGGCTTTATTTATCATGACTGAACAACGACTTAACACATTAAAAGAAAAACTCAGCAATTTCAATCTTCAGTACACTGATGTAAACGGAACACCTTCCATTACCATTCCTAAAGAAAACTTGCTTGATGTCTGCAGAATTTTAAAAGATGATGCTGATATTAAATTTGACCAGTGCAGAGATGCAGTAGGTGTTGACCGCTTTACTAAGAAAAACAGATTTGAAATAATTTACAATCTTTATTCGTTACCGAATAAAGACAGATTATTTATAAGAGTTGAGATTGACGGAAAGAATCCTGAGTCTCCTTCTATAGCTTCACTATGGAAATCTGCAGATTGGTATGAAAGAGAAGCTTATGATATGATAGGTATAAAATTCACAGGACATCCTGACTTAAGAAGAATATATATGCCCGAAGATTACCAGTATTTTCCGCTTAGAAAAGATTTTCCTTTAATGGGAATAGAAGGCTCTATTCCATTACCGAATAAATAAATTTTCGTTTTAAGAAATAATGTTGTTAATTGTTAACTGCTAATTGTTAAATGAAAAATGTCTCACACGATTTTTAAAGACTTACAAGACGAGAAAACAGAAATAAAAAAGACGCAAATACTTCAGGCTTTAGAGTCTGAAGATTTAAGCGCAACTTTTGACGATGCATTAGATAACGAGATGGTGCTTAATATGGGTCCGCAGCATCCTGCAACTCATGGAGTGTTAAGATTGCTCCTCAGTCTTGATGGTGAAACTGTAAAAAAATGTATTCCCGAGCTTGGCTATCTTCACAGAGGATATGAAAAACTTGCAGAGGCTTCTACATACCATGAGTTTATTCCTCATACAGATAGATTAGATTATCTTCAGCCAATGGCAAATAATGTTGCCTATGCGCTGGCTGTTGAAAAATTAATTCAGCTTGAAATTCCTGAACGAGGAAAATATATAAGAGTACTTATTGCAGAGCTTGCCAGAATTCAATCGCACTTACTTGCATTCGGCGCAATGGTTATGGATATCGGAGCGTTAACTCCTTTCCTATGGGCAATAAGAGAAAGAGAAAAAATTCTCGATTTATATGATATAATTTGCGGGGCAAGATTCACTACTTCATATACACGTATCGGCGGAGTTTCACAAGATATAACCGAGGAAGCATTAAGAGCTACAAGAAAGTTTATTGATGAGTTCGGCGGATACTTGCAGGAGTGCCGCAACCTTGTTGAAAGAAATAAAATTTTTATCAATAGAACTGAAGGCATAGGCTATATGTCTAAAGAAGATGTTATTAATTACGGCTTGAGCGGACCATTAATCCGCGCAGCAGGTGTAGAAGCAGATGTAAGAAGAGATAATCCGTATTTAGTTTATGACCAGTTAGATTTTAGAATTCCTACTTATACAGATAGTGATTGCCTTGCAAGATATTATGTTCGTGTAGAAGAAATGGTTGAGTCAACTAAGATTGTAAAGCAGTGTCTTGATAAATTTCCTCAGGGCGCATACAATGCCTACTCAACAAAAAAAGTTCTTCCGAAGAAAGAAAGAGTTTATACAAAGATGGAAGAGCTGATTCATGACTTTATGATTATTAATTTCGGACCAAATCCTCCTAAGGGAGAATCATATTCAGCTGTTGAAGCATCAAAAGGTGAGCTCGGATTTTATTTTATAAGTGACGGAAGCGGTCATCCGTTCCGTACAAAAATTCGCGCGCCAAGTTTCTGCAATTTACAGGCATTACCTGTAATGATGAAGGACTGCATGATTGCAGATACAGTTGTTATAATCGGTGGTGTTGACCCTGTTATGGGTGAAGCAGATAAATAAATTTTACAATTTTTACAATTAATTTTTATGTTCGAAAATATTTCAAATCATTTATTCAATAACGAAGAGTTAAAAAAAGTTGAGCAGCATATTGCAAAGTATCCGCAAAAGATGGCAGCAGTTATGCCCGTTCTTTGGATGGTACAGGAAAAAGAAGGATGGATTTCCACCGACTCGATGAAATACATCGGTCAGCTTCTTGAGCTTCCCGAAGAACATGTTCTCGGTGTTGCTTCTTTCTATACAATGTATTTCAAGAAGCCTGTCGGAAAATATCATTTGCAAATCTGCACAAATGTTTCGTGTATGCTTTGTGGCGGAACAGAACTTTTCAAATACGTCAGCGATAAGCTTGGAATAAAAAATAAAGAAATTACCTCAGACGGAATTTTTTCTATTGAGGAAGTTGAGTGCCTTGGTTCATGCGGTACTGCCCCTATGCTTCAGGTGAATAATAAAGAATTTTATGAAAATCTTACGCATCCTAAAGTAGATGAATTGCTTTCAAAATTCAGAAGCGAAGCATCTAAAAATTAAAAATAAGTTTTAGATTTAATTATAATGATAAAAATAATTTTAAAAGATATTCCTGATTATCATAAGATAGACGTTTATGAAAAAAACGGCGGATACCAGTCTTTGAAAAAAGCTCTCGGTATGTCGCAGCAGGAAATAGTTGATGAAGTTAAGAAATCGAATTTAAAAGGCAGAGGCGGGGCATGTTTCCCAACAGGAATGAAATGGTCTTTCCTTGCTAAGAATGATAAACCAAAATATTTAATCTGCAACGGTGACGAATCCGAACCGGGCAGCTTTAAGGACAGAGAAATTTTTGAAAAAAATCCGCATCAGTTTCTTGAGGGAGTTTTAATCGCATCTTACGCTCTTGGTGTTAAAGATGCTTATGTTTATATCCGTGGTGAATACTGGAGATGGATAAATATGATGGAAGTTGCTTTAGCCGATGCATATAAAAAAGGTTACGTAGGAAAAAATATTTTTGGAAAAGATTTTTCAGTTAATATACATATACACACAGGCGCAGGAGCTTATATCTGCGGAGAAGAATCTTCAATGATGAACTCACTTGAAGGCAAGCGCGCTTATCCGAGAGTAAAACCTCCGTTCCCTGCAGTAATTGGTGTATGGGGATGTCCGACAATTATTAATAATATTGAAACACTTGCAAATATTCCGCCAATAATTGAAAATGGCGGTGAATGGTTCTCAAAAATCGGTGCTCCGGCACATCCAGGAACATTGCTTTTTGGTGTCAGCGGTCACGTTAATAAACCCGGTGTTTATGAGCTTGAAACAGGAATACCTTTGATGACTGTCATCAACGATGTTTGCGGCGGAGTAAAGAACGGCAAAGATATTAAGATGGTTATTCCGGGAGGCTCATCAATGCCGCCTCTTACAAAGGAAGAATGTCTCACCATGAAAATGGATAACGAATCATTGAAAGCAATCGGCTCGGCTATCGGAACAGCAGGAGTTATTGTAATGGATGAAGATACTGACCTCATAAAAGTTTTAAAAAGAATTACAAAGTTTTATTATCATGAATCTTGCGGACAGTGCACTCCTTGTAGAGAGGGCTGCGGCTGGATGCTAAGAGTACTCGATAGAATTGACAGAGGCGAGGGAAGACAGGAAGATTTAGACTTATTAATTTCCGTTGCAGAAAATATCGAAGGCAATACAATCTGCGCGCTTGGTGATGCAGCAGCATGGCCTGTAAAATGGACAATAAGAAAATTCAGGGATGAATTCAGCGCAAGAATTCCAAAGCACTCAATTACTCTTCCTATATTAAATAAAGTTCACGGCGTTAGAAACGAACAGGACGGCTTTAATACATTAAAGCAAAATAATGAGAACGAATTAGTTGAATCTTTAATGGGAAAAGTTCAGGAAGAGCTTAATGATGAATCGATAAGACACTCAGGATAAAATTCTCAGATAAATAATTTTAGTATAAAGCAAAAAGCCATTCCGATTAAAATCAGAATGGCTTTTTTTATTGTAAAAAAATTCTTTTTATTATTTAATTAGTACCATTTTCTTTGTGCTTAGCATCGCTCCGTTTGTATATAGAGCATAGAAATAAACACCGCTATTCAATCCGCTTGCATCAAATGTAATGTTGTAGTTTCCTTGCGCTCTTCTTTCATTCAATAATTCTTTTATTTCTTTTCCTGCTGAGTTGTAAACAACAATCTTCACATTTGCATCTGAAGGTAAATTGAATTCAATTTTTGTAGTAGGATTGAAAGGGTTTGGATAATTCTGTGCTAAATAAAAATCCTGAACAGTTGTTGAAGGATCATTTATCACAGAGGTAAATGTTCTAGCAAGCTTAACTGATTCCCATGCGTTTATTAATCCGTAACCTCTTTGTCTTCCCGGAGCGAATGATGAATCCGCTTTTGAAGTAAGTACTGTTTTTATCTGAGCAGGTGTTAAACTGTAATTTGCCTGTAAAATCATTGCGCATACTCCGGCAGTCATCGGACATGAGAAGGATGTTCCCGAGCCTGTTGTATATCCTGTAGGTGTTCCAACACCATTGCTTGGCTGCGCAACGTAATTACCGCTTCCCAATGCGCATATATCGGGCTTGATAGCGCCGAGCGTTGTAAGACCTACAGATGAAAACGAAGAGCGCTTTTTATCTGACCCAACTGAACCTACACAAATAACTTTTTTGCCGTCAGATGGCGCGCCTAATGTATTATGTGTTGCGTTAAAGCCTTCGTTACCTGCGGAGTTTACTACGCAAATTCCAATATCGGCAGCGTGATTTGCACCCTTTGTAATTACTGTGCTGTCGCCGTTCATCCATGTCCAGTCGTAAGTGTGGCTTGAGCCGGGGTCCATTGCAATATAACCAAGTGAGCTTGAAATTATATCTGCGCCTAAACTGTCTGCCCAGTGAATAGCAGCAATCCAGTTATCTTCTTCCGCAGGAGTTTCAGAGTCTGTGTTTTCTGTTTTTGCTAAAAGAAATCTCGAACGGTATGCAGGAGAAATAATGTTCCCCGGTGAGTATCCACCTATTAAAGATAATGTTTGCGTTCCGTGCTCGCCTGTACCGGCGCCGCCGTTGGCAACATTTGTATCGCCGTTCACAAAATCTTTTGTATGAAGTCCTCTTGCTCTTATAGAATCAAAAGCTGGGTGTCCTAAATTGTCCCAACCCGCATCGAATGTAGCAATCACAATTCCTTTTCCATTGTATCCGCTATCCTGCGCAGTGATTGCATTTATTAATGTCATCTGTGAAGAAGACTGACCGTAACTCATTGAAGATGTATTATCAAAATTAGGGTTTGGTTCAACTGCAGGTTTGATTTCGTTTTGTATGGACTCTATATCGTTTACTCTTTTCTTAAACTTTGCAACTAACTCAACTCTCTTTACACATGAAAAATTTGTAATCAAATCAATCTGGCCTCTTGTAGCATAAGTAGAGATTGCATTTATCCAGTCAGATTTTTGTTTAATTACGATTCCTGCATTTACTACTTCCTGTACATAACCGCTGTACATAGGAATGTCCATTTCATTGATAGTGCCTTTTAATTGTCTTCTCTTAAGTGATTCTGGTGACAGAGTATTTACAGCATCAGTTATAGTATTTGTTCCTTTATCTTTGAAGTATATCCACACAAGGATTTTATCTCCCGAATTTCTTTCGGCAAGCTCGTTATTCAGAAAAAAAGATATTTTCGAATTATTATGACTTGTAAAACCGTAGAACATATAGACGATAAAAAATATGGTGAATGAACTTATTAGGTACGTCTTTTTCATTTTATTTAGTTTTGCTAAAATTACGCGTATTGTTTGCAAAATTCAAACTATTTATATAGAGTAAAACCCGCTTAAAAATGGTAATATGATAATTTTTATAAAAAGTCCTGCATCTGAATAAAATCTCCCTTTATATATGTGAATTCTTTGGATATTTTTAAGCAATCAAATCTTATTTCCAATGTTTAAATATCTTATCATTTCCTTATTAGTTTTTGTAAGCCCTTTTACAAAATTATATTCACAGTGGTCTAACAATCCTACTGTAAACACCCCGGTGGTAATAGCTCCAGTCAATCAGCTTAATGCGAAATGCATTTCTGATGGACAGGAAGGAATAATAATTGTATGGGAAGACAATAGAACGGTTTCATCCGGCAACAGAGATATTTATGCCCAAAGAATCGATAGATTCGGTTTCAGGAAATGGGGCGACTCGA
>JBBRQV010000044.1:0-19502 GCA_038225955.1 Ignavibacteria bacterium
CATAATAATATTTTTAGTTGGGTATAATATCCTAAAATTCTCTATTGGAAAAAAGTCTAATAAAATGTTTTGATAAATAAAAAAGCTGCTACGAATTAATCATAGCAGCTCTTAAAAAGAAAAGGCAAAGAATATAAATTATTTTATTAACATCATTGATTTGGTCTGCTTGAAACCATCTGACTCAATTGAATAAAAATAAACTCCACTGGATAAATCTGTTCCGTCAAATTTTACGGAATAGTTTCCTGCTGTTTTATATTCGTTTATTAATTCAGAAACTATTTTGCCGGTTGTATTATAAACTCTCAATTTAACTACTGAACTCTTAGGGATTGAGAAGTTTATGTTTGTTTCAGGATTAAATGGATTTGGATAATTTTGTTCCAAAATATATTTATAAGGAATTTCAGAGTTGATTGGCTGCACACCTACTATTCCTGATAAATAAATAATTTTACCGGCATCACCTACAGCCCATATTCCTGCTGAACCACCGGTAGAAAGCCTACCCATTGAAATATGAGAAACGGAAATACTTGGACAGCTTTGAGAAATCCATGTTGCCCCGTTATCACGTGTAGAATATATGCTTGTGCTTGCAGCATTTCTTCCGAACCACCATGTTAAATTTTTGCCGGTGATACCGCCGATATTTGCAGTTCCGCCGGGAGCATTTGAAATCGCTGACCACGTAGCACCTGATGTAGTTGTGTAAAATAGAGAACCGTTTGAGCTTGCCATTCCAACGTTTGTATAATTAAACCAGATAGAAGCGAATGCTGCACTAGTAGAACCGGTTGACTGTACAACAAAGTTTACACCGCTGTTTGTAGAGTAGTAAATTTTTCCTGTAGCGCTGTTTGTAACGAACCAAAGCTTTGTACCTGAAAGGACCATACCGTTATTCCAGCTTGCTTCACCGGTTCCGTCAAGTCTTAGTCCGGTTGAGTCCCAAGCTAAGCCAATGGCATTTGTATTCCATAGTGACCATCTGTTGCCAACGGGGTCGCCCATCATGTAACCATTTAATGCGCCTGAAAGTTGAACTGAATTTATAAATCCCCCTGTTTGTGTGAACACTTGAGTCCAGGTTGTTCCGGCATTTGAAGTTCTATATACAAATGCGTTACCTGATATTGTTCCTGAAACAAACGCAGTTTGAGCATCAACACCGTAAACATTTGAACCGCCGAATGTGGCAGCAAGTGAGCCTGTAGCATTAAGCCAAGTTGCTCCGCCGTCTGTTGTTCTGAGTGCGACACCTAATCCACTTGCCCAGCAGATTTGATCACTAACTGCAGATACGGATTTTAATAAAGCAGTTGTTCCGCTAGTTTGTAGAACCCATTGCGCATTGAGGGAATTAAATGCTAAAAGGGTTAATAGAAAAGAAAGATTTAGTAATTTTTTCATAGCTGTTTATAATAAGATTGGAATATTAAATTACGGATTTACAGCTACAATATAAATGCGAATTAGAATATATAATTCTTATTATTTTTTAAAATTGTGAGCTATCTGTTGATATTTTTCAAATTATAAAAAAAGAATTTACCACTTTCTCACTGATTTTAAATCTAAAAATTGTAAAATTCTATTAAAAGTACACTGACATTTTTTTCAAATAGTGAGAGCTTTTAAAAATCTTTCTCAAGGTCTTCCAGAATTTCAATCCACGCTTTTTCCTTTTTATCAAAAGATTTTTTATTGCTTATGCCTGAGTTTACAATTGTAAGACGGGATTTATTTTCATCAATTTTATCTATTATTAATTCCAGTTTCGTATCGCGTTCATCGGTGTTATCGAATCCAACTACATTCCAATTTATCAATACAATCTCATTGGGAATGATTTTCGTTATCATACCGAATATTTCTCCCCTATTATTAAATAGAAATGAGAAAGCTCCGTCTTCTTTGAACACAAAAGTTATATCATCAGCTCCTGTTAAATTGAAAAGAGTAACATCTTCAATTTTTTTAAAAACCTTTTCCGGGCAGCAGTTGTATGTGTGCGAGAGATTTAAAGTGAATGATTGTGGCATGAGAATTTTTAAGTTAGCTTATTTTTTTACATGAGATCTTATTCTCTTCCGATTTTTAGATTATTCTCTTCCGATTTTTAGATTAGAGATGTTGTAAATAAATCTTTTCACCTCAGAAGGTGTTTGAATAGATATCTTGTATTAACTTTAATGATCCCATTCTTTTGTACGTGAATCGTATGTAACAGATTCTCCTAAACCCCAACCAAACCAAAGCCTATATGTAGTCGAATCAACATAGTTATAAAAAAAAGGACCTGATTCATCAGGTTCAGGATAGCCAACATCCGATAATTTTTGGGGATAATTATGTTTTTTTTCTTTGAATGATTCTATCTTTTGAATTACTTCATTAGCTTTTCTTTTCTTGAAATATAAAGAGATGCTAGTCCATTCTTTTGATTCAGATATGAAAAGAAAACATAAAATGAAAAATAGAATGAGAGGTATTCCAATAATTACTTTTGTGATTTTTTTCTTTTCCACAGATTATTCTTAAGTCTATTTAGCACTGTTCGTGTTTTGTAATGAATACAAAAACAAATTCAATTTACGTAGATAATATAGACAGAAATAAATATATTAACAATTTACGAGAATAAAATCATAATTTGACAAAAGACGAAAACAAAGATTATTCTAAGTTGATTGAAGCTGCGCTTAAAGTAAGGAAATTTTCTTATTCCCCTTATTCAAAATTCAAAGTTGGTGCAGCATTGCTTACCTCAAGCGGTAAAATTTATACAGGCGCAATTATAGAAAATGCATCTTACCCTGTAACAGTTTGCGCTGAGCGTGTTGCATTCGGCAAAGCAATCTCAGAGGGCGAAAAAAAATTCAAAGCTATTGTGATTACATCTTCCTCAGATGATTTCGCTTACCCTTGCGGTGTCTGCCGGCAGTTTATGGCTGAGTTTGAACCTGACTTAATTGTTATACTTGCTCTCTCAAAATCAAAATTCAAAATTCATAAATTAAGTGAACTAATACCGTACAGCTTTACATTAAAGCATTAAAGGAAGCATTAAGAAAGAATGAACGAGACATTACAAATCCGTACGTTTAAAAAAAGCGGACATATAGAAGTTGTCTGCGGAAGTATGTTCTCCGGTAAAACCGAAGAGCTTATAAGAAGAATCCGCAGAGCGGAAATCGCAAAGCAAAGGGTGAAAGTTTTTAAGCCTAAAATTGATACTCGTTTCAGTGATAAAGAAATTGTATCTCACAGCGAGCGCTCATACCCGTCTGAAATGATAGAGAATGCAGATGAAATTTTGGAAAAAAGTTTTGACTTTGAAGTAATTGGTATCGATGAAGCGCAATTCTTTGGCGATAACCTCGTTGAAGTCTGTCAGAGGCTTGCAGACTCAGGAAAAAGAGTTATTGTTGCAGGACTTGATCAGGATTATCGTGCGCAGCCATTTGACCCTATGCCAAGACTTCTAGCAGTTGCGGAATACATTACTAAGGCAATGGCGATTTGTGTAATATGCGGAGGACCGGCAAACAGAACACAGCGTAATACACCAAGCAGCGACAAAGTATTAGTAGGAGCCACAGACCATTACGAAGCACGATGCAGACTTCATCATACAATACCTAATGAATAAACCAGTACTATTTAAATCTCATATAAAATTGAACATGCAAAAACTATTTGTATTAGTTTTATTTACGTTCGCAATTCTCTTTTCTTCCTGTGGAAATAAGGACGAGAAGACATCAACAGACGGCACAAAGCCCTCTACTATTAAAGCAGGACTTGTATTCGATATAGGCGGACGCGGTGATAAATCGTTTAACGATGCTGCATTCAACGGACTTGAACGCGCAAAGAAAGAGCTTGGAATTGATTTTGAAGTTATCGATCCGGGTGATGGCGCAGATAGAGAATCTGCTATAAGAAAACTTGCAGTGAAAAAAGATATTTCAATTATTTTCGGTGTAGGATTTATTTTCACCGATGACATTACAAAAATTGCAAAAGAATTTCCCGATAAAAAATTCGCATGCGTAGATTATTCTATTAATGAAAAGACTGTGATTCCAACTAATCTTCAGGCGTTAGAATTCAGAGAAGAAGAAGGTTCGTTCCTTGTTGGTTACTTAGCAGCATTAACCTCTAAGACAAATAAAGTAGGATTTTTAGGAGGTATGGAATCTGCTTTAATTAAAAAATTTGAAGCAGGATATAAGCAAGGCGTGAAGTTTGGAAATCCAAGCTGTGAAATTTATTCAGCTTATGTAAGCGTTAACCCTGACGGATTTAAAAATCCGGGCAAGGGAAAAGAAATCTGCATGAGCCAGTTTGATAAAGGCGCAGATATAATTTATCATGCATCAGGCTTATCAGGTCTTGGGCTTTTTGAAGCAGCAAGAGAAAAAAAGAAACTTGGTATTGGCGTTGACCTTGACCAGTATAAAGAGGCTCCCGGATTTGTACTGACAAGTATGGTAAAGATGGTTGACCAGGCAGTTTTTGCAGCAATAAAAAGCATGAAGGATAATTCTTTTAAAAGCGGAGCAATATCACTCGGGCTGAAAGATAAAGGAGTTGATTACGTTTATGATGCGAACAATAAAAGTTTAATACCTGATGATGTTCATAAAAAAGTTGAAGAGGCAAGAGCCAAGATTATTAGTGGAGAGATAAAAGTAAACGATAAGTAGTTAATAGAAAATACTGAGTATAAAGAAAGGAAAGTTTCGAGAGAGGCTTTCCTTTTTTATTTATAACTTTTCTTTCCAATCCCACAAAACAATATCCCATTTTCTTTTATCGGGTGATATGTAATTATGGAGCAGCTCGAAGCCGATTCTTTTATGGGCGTTTATCGAGCGTTGGTTTTCAGTTACTATTTCAGTTATAGCAAAATCATATCTACCTGATAATTGCTTCTTGTATTGTATATAGCATTCATCAAGAATACCTTTTCCTCTGTATTCTTCTTCAACGCAGACCTGACCTACGACGATGTAATTATACTCCGACAGTTTACGATTCTTATATTCAAGCTTATCGAAAATATTGAACATTGGCACTAATACGGGAATGTCATTTCGTAATTCAGTTCGCATCGCTAGCAAATAGGCAATTACTTTATCTCCGTCTTTAGCAATTATGCTTTTTTCGAGGGCATTCATTTTTTTAAGGATTTCAATGGAATGATTAACTGTGACAAAACCCTGCGATTGTATTTGCTCTTCTGTAAGATTTTGGGGAAGATTACTTTTTTGAAGTTCAAGAATCTGCTTTAACTCTTCTTCAGTTTCTGATAATGTATAAATTATCATATAATAAGAATGGGGCTTTCGCCCCAAATTAAATTTTAAATCTACTATCGTAACTTCCTTATATTAGATACAGTTATCTACCTTTATTGAATAGTAATTTTAATATTCAGACCGCCCTCATTAGATGTTCTTGGAGTGATTGAAACAGTATTTTCAGTCGGCTCAGTTTTGATATATTTATAGAATAACTGCATAGCTACTTTTGAGCTTAAGTTATATTGAATGGATGGATTTATTGTTAATTGAGTAGAACCAGCACCAGGGCGTTTATCTCTTACTCCTCTTGGATAAACATAGTCAATCGGGTCGTTAAGAGTTCTTGCAATAGTTAAAGCAAACGCAATATCGTTTTTCAATGATAGACCGAACAAAGGAATATCAAATCCTGACTTAGTAAAGTTCGCGTTAATACTCCAGTCATTTGTATTGGTTACCTGAATCAAGCTAGACTGAGGATTTACCAAATATGTGACTGCCTTATTGTACTTAAAGTTTGCAGTCATATTTCCACCTAACATCTGCTTAAAATTAAAGTTCAACCCGATTAACGGACTAAAACTTTGAATGATTCTCTGATTCGTTACTGTTGTATTATCTACCACATCTGAAGATGTGCCTTCACTGTATTCTGACTGAAAACTATTATCTAATGTTACTGATTGAGCAAACTGAGCAAACAATGGAAATTTTTCAAGGCCTGTAATTGTAAGATTCCAGTTAGGGAATGCAAATCCTGCAAGTGAAGTCTTTACGGCAGTTGCAAACACTGTTCCGCTAGTTGAATCACCTTCTACAGTAAACTTCTCAACATCCCCTATAAAAAACGTAGAGATTGATTTAGTTCTTAAGTTTGAAACACTCGTTGGTCTGCTTACTATTCCTAAATAATCTGTATTTCCCAGAGCCGTAGTGTTATTCCCCCACGAAGTTTTAAACGTAAGCCCCATACGGACTGCATCAGGGAAAATAGGAGTTATGTTCGTGCTAAATTGTAAATCATTGTTCAGATTATATGAATCGGACAAATTATTCACCAAAGGTGTTCTTGGTCCGGGGTCGCGTGTAAATCCTAATTGGTACATTCTTGAAGGTCCGAACTTATCATTTGTAGTAGGGTAAAACCAGAAGTTAGCAAAGCCCGGAATTCCTGTTATATTTGTATTGAATACTTGATTTGTTTGCGTTACAGATACAGTAATATTATCAGGGAAAAAAGTTTTGAAAACTTTAAACAATTCAATCGGATCGGTTTTTCCGGAAGATGTAGAATCACTTCTTAAGTATGATTTAAGTCTGAATTTATCACTTGGCGGAATTGTTGTCGGTGGAGGAGTATCTCCTTTTTTAAACGCGTTGAATATTTCAGAGAGTTTAATATTTGCTCCTGAAGTAAGAGAATTCTGGTACCCTACATTATACCCCAGGTTTGTAGAGGTATTCGGGTCTGTCCATCCGTACGTCACAGTGTAATCCAGATTAAAAGTCATGAATTTATCAATTACAGGAAAATTAAATTTCGGATGCATTAATACTGTTTGATTATAATTAAGGTCTCTTCCAAAATTAATAACTCCATTATTGAAAAATATATCGCCAAAAATCTGACTTGCCTGCCGCTGCGTTCTGGCGCTATCTCGATTTGTTTCCAATCCTGTTAAATCACTGCCCACTCTAAACTGATAGCTTCCTGTAAAATCTACAATCCAGTTTTCTATAAACTTCCAGTCTAAACCAAAACTTCTATTCGCCCCGAATAATCTGGTAACCGCATCGGGATTTAATAATCTCCTCTGTTGCGATTCGTTCTTTGTCCTGCTGAAATCCGTTGCCGCATTAAAATTACTAGAGAACAATGGAGTCAAACCAATAAATGGAAAGAAGAAATAGAGTTTTGCATCTTTATACTTATCCCCTAATGGAAGAAGTTTACCTAAACTAAGATTCAATTTATCTGCAACTCCAAAATCCGTTGCAAAGACAACTCCGCCTGTAAGCTGAGACTCGCTCCTTGAAGAATAAATTTCATTACGTGAGTCTCCCAGATTTGCATTAAAATTAAATTGGAATCGATTCAAAATATTTTTAAACACATAATTATCGATAGGAATATTGAAAGACATTCCCGAAATGTTAATACTATTTTGTACTCCTAGCGATTGAGATTCAAATATTAAATTTTCACTTTGATTTTTTGCTAAATCCGCATTTCCCGTTGTACCAAGTACCTGCTGATATTTTTGGTCAGCGGCTGTTGTTACATCTACATCTGTACCCGGGAAGTATTTTGGTTTTAATAAATTTTCATTATGTCTGAATGTAATCGGCAGATTAAGAAAATTTGCCCATTTCTCCGAGCCAAATAAAGAGACCAATGCATTATTAACAAGCTTGTGCGCGTTAAACGTAGCGCTCAAATCCCAGTTCTGCCCTGTATTTCTTGAACCTACTCTGCCATCAATAGCGTGGAAGTTAGGGTCAACTTTAGAGAAGTTAAGATTCATCAGCATTAAATCTGCCAGCTTTAATCCCGCTGAGAAATTAAAGGCATAACCGTTATCATCATTTACTTTTAATAATCGAATTTCATCGAACCAAGTGCTTCCGGTAAGTGAAGTATTTAACGAACCTCTATTTTTTTCTACACCAAGTACAATTTCCCGAATAATATTTAACGCAGGGTTTCCCTTTATGATATAGTACGCCCCCGGAGGCCCATTGGGTACAGGGAATGCCTGTGAAATTCCGGATGAATCGCGGGCAAGTTTTATAGCCGTTAAATCTGCAAAGTTAATCGTCACTTCATTCTGCGCATTCCATGGTTGTCCCGGACGAACGTCAGGGTGAACCGGCGCACGATATTCGTAGTAGTTGTTTGAGTCAGTTCCAAATCTAACTACCATAGCTGCATCGTAAATATTTTCGTTCGTATAATTAAAAGTAGGGTCGCCGTTTACAAAAAGTTTCAATCTCTTGTAATTAAATAAATCAAGCGGCGCAGAGCCGTAATCTTTTCTTGCGTATTTTCTAAGCCCGTTTGTTGAAAGATTTCTTACATCTATAGAGAGGGATGATTCGTTTGATTTTGTATTAGCTGAGTTCTGATTTATAATTGTCTGTCTTAATATATCGCCACCAACGGGACTTTGATAAATCTGCGGATTCTCTTCAATGCTTACTACTGAAATGCTATATGTGGTATCTTCCTTAATTGGTTTAATCCACTGATTACCAACTAAGTTTAGATCAACTAATGCAATTCGGATTGTATCGGATAAACCAGTTACCCATAATCTGACGTATTGGACGTTATTAAGACTCCCCACATCTACTATTCCGCTGAACTCAGAAAGCGGTATTCTGTACTGAGCCCAACCGTTAGCACCTTTACCAACAATTCTTGTATTATTTACTGTATCTAATGATACCGAATATGTTCTGTAAGAATTAGCTTTATCCAAAGTTCCATTTTTATTTAGGTCTTCCGTATCAGGTTTATTTCCTCCATCGTAAACTGCATTGCCTTCAGTTCCATCTATAACATCGTAGTTAATGTTGCCGTTGCCATTATTATCTAAACTCGGGTCTCCGCCTAAATTTGGATAAAGGGCAATCTCTTGAGCATTCGTAAGCATATCAAGTCCGATATCTTCATTGGATTCAAGAGTACCATTATTATTGGCGTCTTCAGTATTTAATGTCCCATTCGGGATTGCATCTTCACTTATAATACCCAAATCAATATTCAACTTTGCATTTGGATTTCCAACGAGAGAAGTCCTGGTGTCTACACGCATACTAAACTCAATGAAATTAATATTTTCACTGACTAAGTCTGTAGTAGTAGAGTTGAGATATTTCATAATTCCGTTAAATGTCTCTGTCTTGTGTACAGCCATTGTATCTACAAGCGTAAGACCATTTAAATTATTAAACTGTGTGTTGTAATTAAATTGTCCTCTATTGTTTGGATCATATGTTATATAGAAAGGAGTAATTCTATCCTGTCCTGCAGCAACGTCTCTCAACGGATAAATATCTTTTATACTAACATCATTTGGTATATTATACCATCGCATTCTTCCTCTGTATGATTGCCTTATAGAATCAATCGGAGCAATTGTTAAATTTGATTTATATCCTACAGGAATAGAGCTGACAGTCCAACTGCTGTAATTAGAACCCATAGAAATAATTTTCTTTGAGCCTTCCATATCGTCAACATATGCAACAGCTTCATTATTATCTGATGGAATATTACTTTTCTTTGTATTCGGGTCGCCGGTAATCATTGCAAATTCACCCTTGAATGTTAAACCGGATTCTTCTTTTGAGTTAAAGCCCGGGAGAGTATTTACAATCTTAGTTAGAAGTTTGGATTTTATTTCAGTTGTAAAGTCAACCCCAAACATCGAGTTGTTTGTAGGTTCTTCACCTATTCTTACTTTATCGTTTAAAGTTTCCTGTTTTAAATTTACAAAAGTGAAGCCTAACGAAGTCTTGTCGCTAATTTTATAATCTGCTCTTGCACCTATGAATGTTTTTGATGCTAATGAGAAAAGTTCGTTCTGCTCATAAGAAATTTTCAGATTGGTAGATGCTAAAGCTGCCGCGTTTTTAATAGTAACCGTACCTGTCGTATAATCTACAACATAATCCTGATTAATTACCAATGGAGTTTCTCCAACTTTTACAGTCACACTTCCTTCAACAACATTGAAACCCAAATTAACCGTACTGCTTACACCTGCTTCTCCTCTGGCTTTTCCTGTAAGTGTATATTTAGAATTATTAGGAGAGGTTGAAGCAACCGTTTTTAATTTTGTATAAATTTCTTTAAACACTAAACTTGTGTCCCCGTTAGGAAGATTCGTAGTTTTTGTTGCGTCTAAAATCGGCTGTAGGAACGGTTCTAATGTCGGGAAAATAATATCACCAGTTTCAGTGTTAACAGTTCTTCCTGCAAGAAAATCAAAATTATTATCAGGGCCGGGCGCAGGACCTTTACCTGTAAATTTGTCAAGACCAACAACATCAAGTAACTGTTTTCCATTTGGGAGACTAGGAGATGGAGTTAAAGTTGACGGGTCAATATAATTTATATTGAACTGAAAACCTTCCTCAACAATTCGAGAAACAGGCAGACGATAAATATTTTTCATTTTCAGTGCCCATGCCAAAGTATCTGTATCCGGATTAATATTACCGGCTTTTACCATTTTTAATATTAAAGTATCCTGCGGGTAATTGTTTGAATTAGTACCAAATGTTTGTGCAGGCACCACTCCGCTTCCTGTAGTAGAATAAGATACTCCAATATAATCGTTATCGTTTACATTAGTTTTTAAACTAATAAAGCCCGCCTGAGAATTTACAGTATATTCTGTTGCAGATAGTTTTCTGAACAAACCAAAATATCTCTTTCCCTGAATCTGGTCAGGTCTGTAATAAGATGTATCGTATGCTCCACCCGGAAGATTCTGCAAAGGTGGCAGGTCAATTAACAATGAGGCATGTTTTCTATCAGCAGTAGTATTTTGAGTCTGTACCCATACTTCGAAATTGGTCGGAGAAATCTGGCGCGCATAATTTGAATCGGAATTAAGCTGACCGTCAGCCATGTAATCAACAAAATTCTTTCTGTAGTTAGTATCTAAGAAATAATGATTATCAGAATAATTATATACGTTAATATTAAAATCCTGCTGAGTTGAACCGCCGGAGAAATCTTTTGTTTCCTGCTTACTTTTCTTTTGAGATACAACAGTTGTAAGTGTTAATGGACCAAGTTTAAACTCGCCCCTTATACCAAACAATGCCTGGCTGGATTGTATAAGACTTGACTTCGTATCAAGTGAAACGTTACCTGCTTCTATCTTTTGTATTACTTCGTCTGCATAACCTTCATACTTCAACTTCAACTGATTTTCAAAATCAAATGTTCTCGTAGTATTCCAGTCTGCATCAATACTTAGCTTATCACCGACTTTACCTCTTGCAGTTACCTGAACATCCTGCTTGAAGTTAATATTATTCTGAGTATTATCCGCCGTCTGTGTGTTCGTTTGTGTACTTGTAATTTTCTGATACGATGCAGTAATATCAATAATACCATTAATACTGAGATTAATAGTAGGCGGACCAAAAATAGTTTCCGATTTAAAAGGAAGAGGAATGGTAATATTTGTGATTTTCTCAAAGAGCTTACTCAAGTCATCCTGAGTATTTCCCTGAAATTTTGCATTCACAATATCTAAGAAAATACTTTTCTGCTTCTGCTGTGATAGTAACTTCAAATAAACATTAATGGGCATTACAAGAGGCGCCTTAATATCTTCTCCGTTGAAAGTTTCCCGAATGATTACATTATTAAGAGAATCAAAACTGACATCGTACTTAATATTATCTGAATTACCTAAAAGAATTGGAGAAATTGTTGTATTTGGCTTTGTACCGTAGTTGTAAGGAGCAATGTATTTAAAATATTTTATGCGCGCAGTAGAGTCAACGGGAAGTTTTCGGACAGAGTCCTGCTTTGCCTTATCAACGGAATCCAATACAGACGTAATAGACGAGTCCAACGGATTGCCGCTTATAATGATAATATCTTTCCCTCTTCTTCCCTGAGCATGCACATCACTGGAGGAGGCAATGAAAGTAATGAAAATTACCAGGAGGAATAAAGTCGACTGAAATGTAATGTTTGACTTTAATTTCAATTACACTCTGCTTAAATTAAAAATCGTAGCGGTAGACTCGATAAGTTATGTTTGTTTTAAGGTTGCCTTTTTTTGCTTAACAATAATATAAAATCAAATCTTTAAAATATAGAAAAAAATTTCTACCTGCTGAAAATCTCTTCTGCAAAAATTCGTAACAAGGAACTAAGAGTTTCTTTGTTTCGTTAAATAGAAAATAATTTTAAATCCGATTTGCAAAACCAAAAAAAATCTTTAATGTTAAAAAGCAAAGTTATTGTTGTTCTGTTTTTATGCGCTTTTTTTAATTTTGTTCCAATGTTCAACTCAGGAAACGTTTTCTCGCAGTTTGAACCGCACCCCGAGCTTGATTGGTTCAGCATTGAAACTCCTCACTTCTTCATTACCTATCATAGCGGTACTGAACGCACAGCAAATACAATCGCAAAAATTGCCGAGGAAATTTACGGTCCTATTACCGCCCTCTATCACTATGAACCTGATAAGAAAGTTACTTTCGTTATTAATGACGTTTCCGATATTGCAAACGGAGCAACTGATTACTATGGAAACAGAATTGAAATATTTGCATCTGCATTAGATTATGATTTGCGCGGAACACACAATTGGCTGAGAAACGTTATCACACACGAATTTACTCACGCAGTACAGATACAATCTTCGTTACGATTCACTCAAAATATACCTGCCATTTATCTTCAATGGCTTAACTATGAAAAAGAAAGAAGGCCTGATGTATTATACGGCTACCCAAATGTAATTGTATCTTATCCAATTTCAGGTGTCGGCGTTCCTGCATGGTATGCAGAAGGTACTGCGCAATATCAACGCCAGCAATTAAGCTATGATTATTGGGATGCAAACCGTGATATGATTTTAAGAAGCTATATTCTTGACGGAAATTTATTATCATGGGAAGAAATGGGACAGTTCTCTTCCATTACTTCATTAAAAGCAGAATCAATTTATAATCTTGGTTTCGCATTAACACGATACATTGCCTCTACATACGGCGAAGATAAGTTAAGAACAATATCTCATGCGCTTGGTGACCTTACAAATTTTTCTATGGATAAGGCGATGAAAGATGCGCTTGGCAAAGATGGTAAAGATGTTTACTTGGAATGGAAAGCTTATCTTGAAAAAGATTATGCAGAAAGAATTAAAGCTGTAAAGGAAACAGAAGTAAAAGGTGAATTAATTGAGAAGCTTGGTTTTGCAAATTACTATCCGCAGTTTTCACCTGACGGCTCTAAGATTGCTTATCTGTCTAATCAGGATTACGATTACGGAACAACAGGTTTATTTATATATGATGTAGCAACAAAAAAATCAAAAGTTGTTACGGCTCCAGTATCAACAAACTACAGTTGGTCGCCTGACGGCACAAAAATAATTTTTGCAAAAAGAAATTATCCGCCGTCAATTCATGGAGCAACAGTGTTCGATTTATATGAATATGAACTTAAGACTGAAAAGGAAACGCGATTAACGAATAGTCTTCGCGCATACTCCCCTTCTTACTCACCTGATACAAAGCAAATTTGTTTTGTCGTTAATGGCGACGGTACAATGAACCTTGAATATGCTGATGCAAACGGAAAAAATAATGAGCCTTTAACTGCATTTAATAATGGCGAACAGGTATTCAATCCGAAATTTACTCCAGACGGGAAATCAATTATATTTGATTATGCTTTTGAAGAGTCAAGAAAGATTGTAAGTATTGATATAAAAACAGGAGAGATAACAGATGTTCTTGCAGATAAAGGTGTTGACTACAGAACAGCAATATTCTCAAAAGATGGATCGAACTTGATTTATTCATCAAATGTTACGGGAATATTTAATATATACGAATACAACTTCGATACAAAACAAACTTCACAGATTACCAATGTAACCGGCGGAGCTTTTATGCCATCTATCGATATGAAAGGCAATATTGCATTCGCTGAATATACTTCAACAGGATATAAAATTGCTTTACTTAATAATTACAAAACTCATGCTGCTGGAGAATTAAAAAATTACGATAAACCTCCAAGAGTAATTGAAAGATATGCTAACGATACTTTAAGAAATTCTGCTGAGAATAATTATAACTGGGATTCATTAAAAACATTCAACGATAAGAACATAGTAAAGTACGATAAGAAGGAATACAGAAGTCAGTTTACTCCTCTTTTCTTAGTTCCTTTAATAAGATTTGATAATTATACAAAAGACGGAAATTTTCTTGATGCTATAAAGCCGGGACTTTACTTTTTCTCCAGTGAAGTTATCAATCGTTATTCTATTTTCGGCGGAGCTGCTATAAACAGAAAAGGTGAAAGAGATATTTTTGCTCAGTTTGAATATGATAACGGAATGCCAATCTTCGACAAATTTTTTACAAGAAAACTTGGCTTCGAGCCAAAGTTTACTTTCGCAGGATATAATGTGTCACGTTCATCTACAGGACAGCTTCTTGCCGGTGCAGATACATTGAATGTTCCTATTACTTACGACTTGCTTTCATTCGATGCAGGAATGTCATGGAAAATGATTAACGTTAATCACGATTTCAGATTCCTCTATACATTTTCAAAGTATGCCTACAAGCTTGATGCATTTGCTTTGCCTTCAGGAATTTCAGTGCGTTCTTCCTCAGAAAATTATTTCCTTGCAAGCAATTTTTCGTTCGGATATAAATATAATTATGAAATGCCCGGAAAAAATTCCGATATAAATCCTGTCGGAAGAAAAGTAGATATTCAATACGATTTTGAAACAAGTAAATTAAATCCTGCAATAGTTGTTAATGATGATGGTACGACAACAACATTATACGAGAATAGAAGACTGCATAAACTTCAGGTAGAGCTTGACCAGAGTTTCGGAATATTTAAGACTCACTCCATTGGTATAAAACTTAAAGGCGCCACAATCTTCGGACCTCAGGTAGAGGATTTCTATAACTTTTATGCATCGGGTTTACCGGGTATGAAAGGCTATCCTTTCTATGCCCTCGGTGGCGGAAGAATGGCAACTGCAAATCTTACTTACAGATTGCCGGTCATTCAAAAAATCGATACAAGAATTTCACCGTTCTATCTTGATAAGCTTTATTTCTCTATCTATGGAGATGTTGGTAATGCATGGGATGAAAAAAATACAAAACTATCCGATTTCAAAAAAGATATCGGCGCGGAGTTAAGATTGCAGGCATTCAGCTGGTATGTATTCCCAACCAGTATATTTTTGAATACTGCCTATGGCTTGGATGAATTTACAAAACGTTTTCAGGGTAAAGATGTTACTTACGGAAAAGAATGGAGAGTTTATTTCGGTATGCTATTCGGATTTGATTTCTAGAATAATAAATAAAAGCTCTGTTTCCCAAAGCCTGCCCCGTTTTTAGGGGGGCTCAGGCTTGGGGAAATACAAGTTCAGACCTGTCAGGATTAATTCGTCGCGGCGAACTGACAGGTCTTTTTTTATATACTAATTCTTCACTCCAAACATTCGCTTCACAAAGCTATACACCCCAAACGCAAAGAATGGCGCTGCGAAAACATCAATCGTATAATGCGCTTTCTGTAGCACAACACTTGCTGCAACAATAATTAAGCAAAGAAGAAAAAAAACTTTCATAAAGGTATCCACTTTCAATTTCATATCACTGCCTGAAATTTTTCTAGCATTAAAAACTACTAATGCTAAAATTGTAAGTGTTGCTGTATGCCCTGAAAAAAATAAATCTCTCTGCACTTCCTGGCCAGTTCCAAGCATGAACACAACAGGGTCATGTAAACCAATTGCACCTGCAGGAACATCAAGCGGAGTAATGTACATTGCAACGATTCTTACCCAGAGCATAAGGGCATAGGCCGTCAGACCTGCCATCAAAGCGCGCGGTCTGAATGAATTATAAATTATGAATGTTATCAGCGCAACGTATATTAACGGGAAGGCAATTATGTTGAGGTCAATGGCATTGAATAAATTAAACAGCGGGTCGTTTAAGTTTACAACATAAGGACGTACTTCGTTAAAGACTAAAAATCGCGTGAAGATGTTAAGGCTGAATACAACAAAGAAAATATTACCTATTACTAAATAAATATTTTTTCGGTTGGAGAAATATGTTTTCCAGATTTGAAGCCAGCTCATTTGTTTATTTTGTTTTCTTCCCCCTCCTTTAAAAGGAGGGGGCTAGGGGGCGGTTTGCAATTGTTGAATGCAATTTTTAATTAGATCTTTATACTGAAAATATTCGATAGAACTATCCTTAAAAAGGATATCGATATGAAAACCAACATTCAAATCTTCGTTTATATCTTTAGATGCTTCCAATATTTTTTTAACCATTTCATTCAACATGAACACATAGTAATCTATTTTCATCCCATCAATATTAACGTTAGTAAAGTTAGGTCCGCATACTATATACTTCACTAGGCCAAATTCGTTATTAGTATTAACTATTTGAGATTCAAATTTTGTTGATTTTATATTAAATTTCTCTGCAAGAACAATAAAATAATAAACTATTAGATTGAATTTTTTTGACTTTGCAAAATCAGTAATTGAAATATTTTCAATACTAATATTATCGACCGATTCAAATTCGTTTTTTAAATCAGTTAGGATTAAATCATTCTCACTACAAAGATATATTTTTGTAATCATCTTATTAGAATTTGCTAAGAAAAGCTACTATACCTCCCCTGCCCCCTCCTTATAAAGGAAGGGAAAGACTTGTGTAATTAATTCTGAATTTTTAAATCAAAAATTTAAAACTCTATGCTTACGCCTGTATTAAAATTTCTGTTTGGCGCCTGTGTGCGTTCAAGCTCCTGATACTGAACATCGAATAAATTGCTCACTGCAAAAAACACCGTGAACTTATTCGAAATTCTTTTTGAAAGCTTTGAATCGACTACAAGATATGCTTTCGGCTCTTCGTATTTATAGAACAGGTCTTCATCTATTTTGCTCACGTACTTTCCTGTAACGTTAAAATAGAAATCTCTGTAATTTAAATCAGTTGTAAAATTTATTAAGTGGGCAGGTTTGTAAGGCAGGAAATCATCAGCTCTGTTTGGAGATAAATCCCTTGCATCCATGTATGTATAATTCACACTGAAATGATAATCGAATTGCTTACTGAATAATTTAAAGCCTGATTTATAATCTATACTTCCCTCAATTCCTCTGATTTGAGAGTTGGCAATATTCTGAACCTGGAACGGTCCGTATATCCCACCTCCAATATTCACATACTGTATAAGATTGCTGTACACATTCATGAAGGCAGAGAAATCAATTGTAAACCTATTCTTGTACTGTTTCATAAATCCGAATTCATAGCTAGTCATTTCTTCAGGCTTCAGGTTTGGATTGTAAACAAAATCAAATCCGCCGAACAGTTCTTTCTTAAAAAATAATTCTGCTATTGATGGTGAACGGAAAGCTCTTCCTACTAAAAATCTGTATGAAATATTATTTACTAAATTCGATTTTACTTCAGGAGTAAATACCAATGAAAACTTTGGACTGAACTGTGTTGTATTTGAACCACCTACGAATAAATTGTGGTCAATTCTGCCGCCGATTGTCGAAGTTAAAATTTCATCACCTGAATTATTAGTAACCATTTTAAACTGGTCCTGCACATATACTCCAAAATTATTCTGTTGTTGGTCGCCATATAATATAGACTCCGGGTTTGATTTTACTATGTTCCATTGAGCATCTAAGCCAGTTATAAAATAATTTTTCTTTCCGAACTGAAAATCTACTTGTGAAATGTTTCCAAAATTGTATGAATTAATATACGTATTAAGTCCTGTTACAGAAGAACCAAACTGTGCTGATACAGGATTGTTCGGATTATAGAATGATTCACTCGCTAAACTGTAATAATAAAATCGTGAAGTATATTTTGAGGTTGCTGTCGGAACTGCCCTATAGAATATATCATAGCTTGAAGTTTCTTTCTTGATTCTATCTCCTACATAATAGGGAGTTGTTTTGTATGGCTGTGAATAGCCGCCGTTATCTTTCCTCCAATAATGAGGATAAGCAGAATTTGATTTAGTATATTGTACAGTGAACTCTAAATCTCTGTTAGCAAATAAATCGTACATGAATTTGCCCATACCGCCATAAAATTCGTAATCAGTTTGTTCTGCGTGTCCGTCATTCTTTTTATAATTAAAATTTAAAAGGTAAGAAAACTTTCCGAGTGTATTACTGTTAATCGCATCAATACCTTTAAATGTTTGAAGCGAATTAGAAAATTTTAAGCTATCGTTTAGCTTGTTATAAAATCCATAGTTAAGATTTATTCCGGTATAAGAAGTATATGTAGGTTTTTTTGTGATAACGTTCACAACTCCGCCAATTGCAGATGAACCATAGAGGGATGAAAAAGCTCCCTTTACAACTTCAGTTCTCTCTATAATTGATACAGGTATGAGCGACCACAATGCGCCTTTTGAGTCTCCTGTCAAAGATGGTCTTCCATCGAGTAAGAGAAGCACCCTGTTGCCTATTCCGCCGCCGGCAACATCTGACGACCCGCGAATAGAAAGTGAGTTTACATTTATTCCGCTAGTTCGTGTTACTGCAACGCCTTCTATACCTTGTAAAATATTATCAAACGTTAAAATATTTTTATACTTTATATCATCTGCGGTTACGATTGAAATAGATGAAGGGGTTTGCTGTAAAGTCTGTTCAGTCTTAGTAGCCGTTACGTTTATTTTTTCTGTGTTAATTACGTCAGGCGAAAGTTCTATTTTTAACTCAAGCGAAAATTTTTCAGTAAGCACTATATCCTGTATCACAGGCTTGTATCCGATTCTTTTAGCGTGCAGTTTATAGCTTCCTTGCCTTACATTATTTATTACAAAAATTCCTTTTAAATCACTTGTAGTCTCGGCAATTTTTTTGCCGTTAAAATCCATTAAAGAAATCATAACAGAGTTAACGACTTCATTCGTTTCGTTATCGAGTACAATTCCTTTTACCCCTGAATCATAATTTTCAAATGAGCTTTGCGCAAATCCAAAATTTAGTAGGAGTAAAAATGCGGGCAGAATAAAATATTTTACTCTGCCATGCAATATTTGAAATTTAGTTTTCAAGATTAAAATATTCTTTTATTTGTATCTGCCCATGAAATCATATTGCTTCCATCAACGCCTGCATTATTTCTAATTACAATTTTAGTAGGGCTTATTGGACATGGATTTGTTACAGGATTGTAATGTGAAGTATCGCATCCGTAGATTCCCATAGTCGGGCTTGCACCTCCTGAAATTCTTCTCCAACCTACTGCAACTACAAATTTAGCACTGTCTTGTCCAACTCCTAAACCTTTTATGGAATAAGTAGCCTGATATTTACCGCCAACTTTAGAAATTTTTAATGAATCGTTTCCATTAGGTGGACC
>JBBRQV010000045.1:0-19424 GCA_038225955.1 Ignavibacteria bacterium
ATAATATTGCGCACGGATTTCATGATGTTGAAATAATCGAAAAGGAAGTAGGTAAAATTATTCCTTCGTATTTCCCTATTATATTAAGAAAAGGCGATACTAAAAAGAGAGAGCGAGTAAATAAACTTGCAGAGACATATGATGATTTTTTTTACAAAAACATTATTCTACTGCTGCCTAAAACTTTCGTAGAAAATTTCGATTACATTTACAATTTATTCCCAATATATAGACCTGAAAAGAAAATTTTCCATGTTTCATTTATTGTATCTGAGTACATTAAAATACTTGTTGCAAAATATGTGACTCACGGAGCTAAACTTTATTTCTATCAACATGGAAGCGGTGCAGGTGAAATAAAAGACAGATCTATTTTTCATGATTCAAGCATGGCTGATAATTATGTTACGTGGGGTTGGAAAATAAATGATACGGATATTCTTGGCAAAGCATACCGCTGTTACGGATTTCAAAAAAAATATGAGAAGCTTGAGAAAACGGGGATTTATGACTGCACTCTGGCGTTTAATTTAATTCACGCAAGCGATAAGAAGTTCTACACTCCCATAACCGATTACTTTTTCTCACATCTGGATTTCAAAAAGTATAAAAAAGTACTTGGGAGACCGAGACCTGTTGGGAGAATGGGAAACATGAAATCGCAATTGGATTTTATTAAGAATGAGCATTTTATGATAGATGCAGGCAAAGCCAGTATAGCAAGTATTGTTGCCTCTTCAAAAATAATGATAACGTTTAAGTGGTTCTGGCCTCAAACAGTTTTTTCCGAATGTATATACGTTGACCACCCTATAGTAGCCATGGTAATAGATTTTGATAGTACTACTATCTTTAAACCTTATTACAATTTTTTTCTTGAGCAGAAAGTTTATCACAAAACAATTGAATCGTTAGTGAATCATTTGAATACAGTTAACATTCAGGAATGGTGGAGTAAGGTTATTCAGCAGCCTATGTACAAAGCTTTTAAACACGAATTTTTGAGAGAAGTAAAATGATTTATATAATAAATTACGGCGTAGGAAATTTAAGCTCCATAGCAAACATCATAAAGAAAGTCGGCGGAGAGTCAGAAATCATCAACGATGTATCTCTTCTTAAAACTGCAAGCAAAATTATTTTGCCTGGTGTTGGTGCATTCGACCACGGAATGAAAAAGCTTGCAGAGAATGGATGGATAGATGAATTAAACGATGCAGTATTAAATCGTAAAATTCCCGTTTTAGGTATTTGTCTTGGTATGCAGCTGCTTTGCAAATCAAGTGAAGAAGGGGTTTTACCCGGACTTGGATGGATAGATGCCGATGTAAAAAAATTCAGTTTTGCTGAAGGTTCAGATTTAAAAATCCCACACATGGGATGGAACACTGTGAAAGTAAAAAAAGAAAACCCTTTAATAAAAAATACTGAGGAAGAACAAAGATTTTATTTTGTACATTCATATAGAGTAGTGTGTAACAATCCCGAAGATACTTTAGCTACTACAAACTACGGGGTAGAATTTACATCTTCGCTTAGCCATGAAAATATTTTAGGGGCGCAATTTCATCCTGAAAAAAGCCACAGATTCGGAATGAGTTTGTTGAAAAATTTTATTGATATCACATGCTAAAGAACAGAGTGATTCCATGTCTGCTTCTGCGTAACGGAGGACTTGTAAAAACTTTAAAATTTGCTGACCCTAAATATGTCGGAGACCCTATTAATGCGATAAGAATATTTAACGATAAGGAAGTTGATGAGCTTATGGTTCTTGATATCACTGCAAGCAAGGAAAAGAAAGAACCAAATTATGATTTGATAGAGCAATTCGCAAGCGAATGTTTTATGCCTCTTTGTTATGGAGGCGGGGTTAAAACTGTAGAGCAGGCAAGAAAAATTTTTGCTTTAGGTGTTGAAAAAATTTGTATTCAAACGGCAGTCTTAGAAGATTTATCGTTAATATCTGCACTCGCAGAGCAATTCGGAAATCAAAGTATTTTAGTATCAATAGATGTCAAGAAAGACTGGCTCGGCAAAGTGAAATTATATTCCGCTGCAACAGGAAAAACAGTAAGCCGTCCTTGGACTGAATTTTTACAGGAAGCAGTGAAATCGGGTGCAGGTGAAATTGTATTGAATGCAGTTGATAGAGACGGAACACTTAAAGGTATGGATATAGAATTAATTCAGCAGGCAAGCAAATCGATTTCAGTCCCATTAATTGCTGTCGGAGGAGCAGGAAGCTTACAGGATATAAAAACTGCAGTTGATGCAGGAGCAAGCGCAGTTTCAGCCGGAGCATTTTTTGTTTTTCAAGGTCCGCATAGAGCAGTACTTATTACATATCCGAAATATAAGGAACTTGAGCAATTATTTAATTAGAATTTTTTAAAAAGTTATAATGAAAAAAGATTACCAAATTTGTACACGATGCGTAATGGATTCACGTGCCAAAGATTTGACGTTTGATGCTAATGGTGTTTGTAACTACTGTACAGATTTTTTAAAGAACACAAAACATATACTCCAAAAAGACCCTGTAACACAAAAAAGAGAGCTTGATATATTTATAGATAAAGTTAAAAAGAACGGTAAAGGAAAAAGATATGATTGTATAGTCGGTGTTTCAGGAGGAGTAGATAGCTCATGGGCTATAGTTGTTGCGAAACAATTGGGCTTACGTCCCTTGGCTGTTCACATGGATAATGGATGGAATTCAGAACTAGCGCAGAATAACATTGAAAATTTAGTAAGAGGTTTAGATGTAGATTTGTACACTCATGTTATTGATTGGGATGAGTATCGCGGTTTAATGCAGTCGTTCTTTGACGCAGATGTTATTGATGTAGAGTTGCTTTATGACAATGCAATGTTAGCTGTGATATATCAGTTGGCAGCAAAACATAAAGTAAAATATATTTTAACGGGCTACAATAAAGCTACTGAGGGGATTCCGCTTCCTCCGGGGTGGGCATGGAATAAATTTGACAAGAAAAATATTTATGGTCTTGCTAAAAGATTTGGGAATGTTAAAATAAAAACTTTTCCTTCAATAGGTACATGGGAAAGATTGTGGTATTATTATGTGAGGCTGATACAGCTTACCCCATTCTTGGATTATTTCCCTTACAACAAATTTCAAGCGCTTGAAGTATTGCAAAGAGATTATGCATACAAACCTTATCCGTACAAACATTACGAATCAATCTTTACAAGATTTTATCAGGGATATATTTTGCCTGTAAAATTCAATGTGGATAAGCGCATAGTGCACTTAGCAACATTAGTTGCTGCAGGGCAGATGTCCCGTGAAGAAGCGTTGAAAGGACTTGAAGGAATTCCCTACCCTTCTGAAAAAGCATTGGAAGACGATAAAATTTATTTCTTAAAAAAGATGGGATGGACTAAGCAGCAGTTGGATGATTACTTAAAACGGCCTGAAGTTCAGCACGATGCTTATCCTTCCGAAAAGAAGTTTTACAATTTTATATTTAATCTCCCTGACCTTGTCCCTGTTTCACTTAGGGCAAAGATTACAGGATTGGTAAAAAAATTTAGATAAATTTTATTTAATTAATAATTCCTAAATGAAAGTTGTTATATTAGCAGGTGGACTTGGTACAAGACTAATGGAAGAAACGGAAGCGCGTCCTAAGCCCATGGTGGAAATTGGCGGCAAGCCGATATTATGGCACATTATGAAAATCTATGAGCATTGTGGTTTTAACGAATTTGTATTGTGCCTTGGCTATAAAGCAAGTTTCATCAAGGAATATTTTTATAATTATTATTTACACAACTCAGATGTTACAATCGAATTGGAGAAAAATAAAATTGATGTGCATTACTCCAATACAGAATCTTTCAAAGTAACTTTAATCGATACGGGGTTAAATACAAATACAGCCGGGAGAATAAAAAGAATTCAGAAGCATGTTGGCAATGAAACTTTTATGCTTACATACGGTGATGGAGTGTCTGATGTAAATATGAATGAGTTAATAAAATTTCATAAAGAGCATGGAAAAATTGCAACTCTTACAAGTGTTCAGATGCCCGGAAGATTTGGGAATATTGATATTGATACAAACGGAAGTGTAAGCGAGTTTAATGAAAAACCTGATGGCGATGGCATGTGGATTAACGGAGGATTTTTTGTTCTTGAGCCGAAAATTTTTGATTATCTTCAAGGCGATGTTGATAATGTCCAATGGGAAAATGGACCGTTGCGGGAAATTGCAAAAGACGGACAGCTTGCCGCATACAAACACACCGGCTTCTGGAAATCAATGGACGCAATGAGAGACAGATTAGAATTAGAGACAATGTGGAGCTCGGACAAAGCTCAGTGGAAAATTTGGCAAGACTAAGTAACCATTAAAAATGAATTACACTCACTTAGAAAAATATTATAAGGATAAAAAAGTTTTTTTAACAGGACATACGGGCTTTAAAGGTTCGTGGATGTTGTACTGGTTAAAGATGCTTGGAGCAAAAGTAAAAGGCTATGCGCTTGAACCTGAATACGAAGTAAATTTATTTGACGAAATCAAAGGTAATGCACTGTGCGACTCAATCATTGCTGACATAAGAGATAAAAATAGATTGGAAAAAGAAATTTTAGATTTCCAACCTGATTTTATTTTTCATTTAGCTGCGCAGCCGCTTGTAAGATTATCCTATGAAACTCCAACAGAAACCTTTGACGTGAATGCAATCGGTACTGCTAATGTTTTGAATGCAGTACGCTTCATGGAGAAGTCCTGCATTGTAATTTGCATTACCACAGATAAAGTTTACGAGAATAACGAATCACATCACAGATATAAAGAAAGCGATAGGCTTGGGGGATACGACCCATATAGTGCGAGCAAGGCATGCGCTGAACTAATTATCAGTTCATATAGAAATTCTTTTTTTAATATAAAAAATTATTCTACCCATAAGAAATCTATTGCAAGCGCAAGAGCAGGAAATGTTATCGGCGGCGGTGACTGGGCAAAAGATAGAATTATTCCCGATATAGTAAAAGCTCTACAGGAAGATAAACCTATTGTTGTTAGAAATCCATCTGCTATAAGACCCTGGCAGCATGTGCTTGAACCAATAGGTGGGTATTTGCAACTCGGGACTAAGATGGTTGATGATGAAATAAAATATTCCGATGCATGGAACTTCGGACCAAATATAGAAGATGATTTAACCGTAGAAGAACTTGTGAACATTGCTCTTAAATCATGGGGCAAAGGAAAATATGAGAAGCCTTCGCTTACAAATCAACCTCATGAAGCGGGGTTGCTTAAATTAGATATATCGAAAGCTAAAGAAGAATTAAACTGGCAACCAAAGATGACTGCAAGCGAATCAATTCATTTTACTTTGGAGTGGTATAAAAGCTTTTTTGAAAGCAATGATGCTTCAGTCTTACTAACTTCTCAAATACAAAAATTTACAACTTAGAAATTTAAAATACTTAATAAAAAATAAATGAAAGAAAACGATAATTTGATAGAGATATCTTCGTGTGAAGTATGCGGCGGAAAAGAACTTCACGAAGTTTTAAATCTTGGATTGCATCCGATGTGTGACGACTTAGTTGAAGTCGGAAGTGATAGAGTTTGCAAAGAATATCAGATTGAAATTTTGTATTGCAAAACCTGCAACACAGCTCATCAAAAATATCAGATTCCAAAAACAGAATTATTTCCTAAGTCGTATCATTATCGATCTAGATTTACAGCCGACGTTCTTAACGGAATGAAGGGACTTGTAGCTGACTGCGAAAAATACCTTGGTACATTAGAAGGGAAGAAAGTCTTAGATATAGGATGTAATGATGGAAGCTTGTTGGATTTCTTCAGAGAGAAAGGTGCTATAACAATCGGCATAGAACCAACTGATGCATACTTAGATGCAAAAGCAAAAGGACACCGGGTCTATAATGAATTCCTTACATCAGATGCTTCAAAAATAATTTTAGATGCTGCAGGTAAGCCGGATGTAATTACATTCACAAATGTATTTGCTCACATTGAAAATTTAAAAGGTGTTTTAGATGCATTGAAAGTTTTATTGAAGCCTGAAACAATAATTGTTGTTGAAAATCATTACTTAGGTTCAGTGTTGAAGTCGAATCAGTTCGATACATTTTACCATGAGCATCCAAGAACATACAGCTATACTTCCTTTGAGCATATTGCGCAGTCAATGGGATTGAATGTGCTTACAGTTGAATTCCCTTCGCGTTACGGTGGCAATATAAGAGTTGTAATGGGAGATAAAACAAAGCATAACATTCAGGATACAAATACCGCAGATGTAATAGAAAGAGAAAAGAAGTTTTTTGATGACTTTACCGCGATGCGAGACAGCATTGCAGTATGGGAAAAAGAAATGACTGAAGTTATAAACGATGCGGTTGCTAAAAACGGAAAACTGAAAGCGAAAGCGTTTCCGGGAAGAGCTGCCATACTCATAAAACTTTTAGGTTTAGATAGCGATAAAATTTTCGCAGCTTATGAAAAAAACGGCTCAATGAAAATAAATCATTATTTACCGGGAACAAGAATTCCTATTTTAGCTGATGACGATTTATTTAAAACTCTTGCTGATGAAAAAATAATTTTGAATAATGCATGGCATATTAAAAAAGAGATTGCAAACTATTTAGAAGCAAACGGATTCAAAGGTGAAATTATCAATATACTTGATAATAAATAGAGAAGATTAAATTAATGACAGGAATTATTGGCGCGGGATTCGGATTGTATGGTTATTTTCCTGCAGTTGTTAAAACAGAAGGCAAAGCTGCATTATTAGATGAAGCTAAAGAAATTCTAGCTTCAAGATTAGAACTTCAAAAGTACAAAGACGATGTACATTGGTTTAAAGATGTTGAAGAGATTCTCCCTTGTGTTGATAAGTTGATTGTATCTGTGCCTCCAAAAATTCAGGAAAAATATTTTGATAAAATTCTTGGGTGCAAAAATATTTCAAATGTAGTTTTTGAGAAACCTATTGCATCAACACCGCAGCTATCACAGGAAATAATTTGCAGACTTTTAGATACCGATAAAACTTTCAGAATTGGTTACACATTCTTATATACAGACTGGTTCAGAAATTTTAAGTTAGAATATGTGAGTGACACTGACGTAGAAATTTCATGGGAGTTTAAAGCTCATCATTATAAGCATGATATTCAGAATTGGAAGAAATATAATTCAGATGGCGGCGGAGTAGTTAGATTTTTTGGAATACATCTATTTCCTATTCTCGTTATTTTTGGATTTACTAAGGTAATTATTTCGGAAACTCATGGTGCAGATAGCAATGATTTACAAAGTTGGAATGCTGTTTTTGAAAATACAAAAGGATTCAAATGCTCACTTTCAGTGAATTCAAATTCAGAGAACGAACATTTCAAAATTAGTACACAAGAAGAACTAATAAGCTTTGCGTCCCCTTTTGAAACAGCTAATGACACAATTCAAAATGAAGATAACAGAGTAGTGATTCTTGAAAGATTGTTGAAATCATTAGTCAACAAAAGCGAAGACGAAAGTATGTTTGTGCTGTATAAATCGTCAAACGATTTATGGATGCAAACAGAAAAAATAAATAAGTTCGTTAAGATATAATACACACTGAAAATGACTCCGAAACTTTCGCTACTAATACCGACTTACAACAGGGTAAAATATTTAAAAATAATGCTGGATTCTGTTATAACACAGGTCGAGCAAAACAATTTATCTTCAGAAGTTGAAGTAATTGTTTCTGATAACTGCTCAGATGATGGTACTCAGGATTTTATGAACGTTCTTTCTATTCAGAACCCCTACATAAAATACAGCAGAAATGAAAAAAATATCGGAGTTGTAAGAAATATTTTAAAGCTATTTGAATTAACAACAAGTAAATATTGGATGTTTTATGGAGATGATGATATTGTTTGTGAAGGGGCTTTAGTAAAGATACTTGGGATATTGGATGAAAACCCGGAAATACCAATATTTATTTTTGCACAAAAAGGTTATAAAGGTATTACAGCAAATAAGGCTATTACAGTTCATCATGCTGCAGCAGATTTTTTTTATTACATGGGTAATATGTGTACTGCAACGAAGACGGGTTTTTTAAAAGAGAATCTTGGAAAATATTACGATAAGATTGCATCTACCTGCTGGCCTCAGACGCATGTAATTTTATTAGAAGCTTATGCTGCAAAAATGCAGAAGCCTGTAATGTTAAACACGCTCGAGGTTTATGATTTTCAAATACCCGATGACAACAATGTAAAGAATGCATTTTATTATTACGAAGCAGGGTTTTATAGTTTGATGCGTTTGGCTTATATGGTTTCCGATGAGTCAGGTGATAAGGAATTAGTAAAACATGCAGTGCATAACACAAAGAATATGAGACTTTACAGTTTCATTTTCTTTTGTCTGGACAATACTTTTTCCCATCACTTCATTGATTTACCGAAAGAGCAGGATGACTACAAAGCTATATTAAAAGAATCAAAGATGGGTTTAAGAGGAAATCATAAATTTTATGCTTATGCCTCATCTTTTGCTAGAGTAATTCCGGTGTTTATTTTTAAGTTCATTTATATGTGTTTGAATGTAATCCGAATGAAAATGCGGGGCGTAAGAATAAGTGAGACACTTAAAGAAGATAAATATATAATTCAGAACGGCAGAGCAGATAAGATGAAAAAGCTGGCAAAGAAACATGCTGTAGTACTTAATAAAGGTGATTGGTAATAAGATTATATATAGTAGATGAAAGAATTTAATTATAGCGATTACCGTGATTTTATAAATACTCTAAAGAAGGATTATAGCTTCACATGTTTTTCGAAGGTAAAAAACTCCGATGAACCGATTGAAAGAAAAATTTTACTCAGGCATGATATAGATTTATCATTGGAAAAAGCTCTTGAAATGGCTGAAATAGAAAATGAGCTCGGTGTATCAGCTACATATTTTTTATATCTACGCTCTCCTTTCTACAATATATTTTCTATTAAAGAAGAAAAAATTATACAAAGAATAATTGAGTTAAAACATAATATAGGTCTGCATTTTGATTTTGCAAAGTATCAGGACTTGTCAATTTCGCAGATGTCGCTACAGATAAAAAGAGAAGTTGAATTCATGCAGAATTTTTACAGCAATATATTGGACTCAGTTAGTTTTCACAGGCCGTTACCTCCTGAATTTTTCAGCAAGCTTGAGTTGGGTAATTGTCCCCATGTATTTGAACCGGTGTTTGTAAATAATTTTAAATACCTTTCTGACTCTCGCGGCATCTGGAGATATGGGCATCCGCTTGATAGTAAAGAGTACGCTGGGAAAAAAAGCATGCATATATTAATTCACCCGATATGGTGGAATAACGAATCAGTATCCGACCTTAATTGCATTAGTAACTTCAGTGAACTTTATTACGAAACGTTTGAGAGTCATTTGTATTCCGAATTAAAAAGTTTCTGGGACAACAAAAATAGAAAACCCTATACAAGAAATAGTAATCATAAAAGATAATTGGTAAAAAGAAAAATTTTAATTGTAAGCAGTTCGTTCTACCCGCAAAATAGCCCTCGGTCATTTCGTACAACAGAGTTAGTAAAAGAATTTGCCAGAGAAGGACATGATGTAACTCTATATACTATAAAAGATAAAAAAATTCATGAGCAATTTGAAAAAGAATACAATGTAACGATTAAAGACCTAGGTAAGGCGAAATTTAAAGAAATTGACTTCAGCAGTTCAAATAAATACGTATCATTATATAAAAGATTATTAAGACGTGTATTACTTTATTTGTTTGAGTATCCCGATGTCGGGCTTATGATTCAGGTAAAGTCAGCTTTAAAAAATGAGTCAGGTTATGATTTACTTGTTTCAGTAGCTGTCCCGCATCCGATTCACTGGGGAACTGCTAAAGCATGGAACCAAAAAAAACCGATTGCAAAAACCTGGGTAGCCGATAGCGGAGACCCTTACATGGGTGTTTCTTACGATAGATATGGTAAGCCGTTTTACTTTAAAATGCTTGAGAAATCATGGGGAAGGAAGTCCACTTATATGGCAATAACGAATATAAACATGAAGCAAAATTACTATCCGGAGTTTAATGATAAGATTGTTGAAATTACACAGGGATTTAATTTTGACGACGTTAATAAAAATAAAGAAGAAGTAAAAAATAGTGTTCCGACTTTTGCTTTTGCAGGAACGTTTATGAAGTCAGTTAGAAATCCTAGTAAATTCTTGCAATACTTATCAACATTAAAAACAGATTTTAAATTTGTTATTTATACACGCGGCGCAGAACTTGTTCTTCCTTTCAAAGAAGTACTTGGAGATAAATTAGAATTAAGACAATTTATTCCTAGAACAGAGCTATTGAAAGAACTTAAGAATATGGATTTTTTAATAAACCTCGGTTACGATCCCGTGTTGCAATCACCAAGTAAATTGATTGATTATTATATGACGGGCAGACCGATACTTTCATTGGAAGGTGAAGTCTTAGATGAAAAGCTCATTGATGAATTTTTAAGCGGAGATTATTCAGGAAGATTTGAAGTTGAAAATTTTGAGCAGTTCGATATTAAAAATGTTGCACAGAAATTTTTAAACCTTATTAAATAGTTCGTAAATTAATTTGAAGATAATAACAATTGTTGGTGCCCGTCCACAGTTTATTAAAGCAGCAGTAGTCTCGCGCGCTTTCAGAGAAAAGGGAGGAATAGAAGAAGTGATTTTACATACAGGTCAGCATTTTGATAGTAATATGTCTGATATTTTCTTTAAACAGATGGATATACCTGAACCTAAGTATAATCTGAATATCAATAGTTTATCTCATGGCGTAATGACAGGAAAAATGTTAGAAGGAATTGAAAATATTTTGCAGTCTGAAAAACCTGATATGGTTTTGGTTTATGGCGATACAAATTCTACTTTAGCAGGCGCGCTGGCAGCAGCAAAACTTCACATAAGTATAGCTCATGTGGAATCCGGTTTAAGAAGTTTTAACATGAAAATGCCTGAAGAAATAAACAGAATTTTAACAGACCGGATAAGTTCCGTATTATTTTGCCCAACCGAAAACTCTGTTTCAAATCTCCAAAAGGAAGGATTTGAAAGTTTTGATGCCCGAATAGTTAATTCGGGTGATGTAATGTACGATGCTGCGCTTTATTACTCTAATATAGGAATAGATGAATCAAGACGTAAAAAATTTGAATTCAAAGAATTTGTATTGGCAACTATTCACAGAGAAGAAAATGTCAGAAGTAATGAAAACTTAACTTCAATTATTAGTTCATTGAATATAATTAATTCAGACTTTTGTCGTGTGGTTGCTCCTTTGCATCCAGGTACGTTAAAAAGAATAAACGAACTAAATTTAGAAGTTAAGTTCAAAATTCTTGAACCTCTTAGTTATATGGAAATGATATATTTAGTTAAATCTTGTAAACTTGTTGTAACTGATAGCGGGGGATTGCAAAAAGAAGCATTTTTTTTCAACAAATTCTGTTTAACGGCAAGAGAAGAAACAGAATGGACAGAATTAACTGAAAATAGATTTAATTTTCTAGTTGGAACACAAACAGATAAGCTTATTACATTGTTTGAACAAATTATTAATATGGATTTTCCACCAACTATGTTTTTATTTGGCAAAGGTAATGCCGGGGGATTAATTGTTGAAGAACTTACAAATTTTTAAGTATTTGAGTATACATACATAAAACAAAACTATTACAGCGAATTTTATGCTAAAATTGTAGAAATTGCACAGGCTTTAAATTTGAACATTATCAAAAAAAGATTAAATAAAATTTTAATAATAATTGGAAACCACAACAAAACATAAAGGCAGTTTTGGGATATGGATTTTTTTCTTACTGTCTCCATTCCTGACATTAATATATTCACTGAAAAACTATAGGCATTCATTCGCCAAGAATATAATTTGGGCTTTTACAATTTTTTACGGATTCACGTTCGTTATTTTTAATGACGAAATGGATTCTGAACGTTATAAGCAATGGTTTATAAATAACGTTACAAACAATTTAACTTTCTCTCAGTTTTTGGGAACACTATATAGTGTGGATAACTTCAGTACAGGTATTAACGTTGATATAGTAGAACCAATCTTGAGCTATACTGTTTCAACTTTCACCAGTGATTTCAGATTTTTATTTGCTGCATATGGTCTTATTATAGGTTTCTTTTATTCCCGAAATCTTTGGTATATTCTAGACAGGGTAGATTTCAAGGCGCGGCCTCTTTTGCTGCCCCTTGTGATGGCGTTCGCCCTAATTGCGCCTATATGGGACTTAAACGGGTTCAGATTCTGTGCGGCTACGCATATTTTTCTGTGCGGAGCCTTACCTTTTCTGTTTGAAGGGAAAAAGAAAGGGCTGATTATATGTTTGCTATCAATATTGGTTCATTTCTCGTTTGTATTTCCACTTACAATTCTTGGAGTATACATGCTTGCGCGTAATAGGTTCTTTATCTATTACGTATTCTTTATTTCCACCATGTTTATAACAGAAATTAATATTGACAATATTAATGATTTTGTTTCATCAAATTTTCCTGAAGTATTTCAGGTGAGAACCGCTGGATATACAAGTGCCGATAGGGCTCAGGAACTGCGGGATGATTCTGCATCAAGTACTTTAAACTGGTATGTAAAAGGGCATGAGAATGTTCTAAAATGGTTGATAATAATTTTTATCTCGGTAATTTTCTTCAGGGGAAAAGATTACGTTCAAAACCATAAAAACTTGCTGCGGCTAATATGTTTCACTTTGTTGCTATATGGAATGTCAAACTTAACATCATTAGTTCCTTCCGGGGGTAGGTTCATTGCGCTCTCAAACTTATTTGCATTAGCATTTATTATTTTATATATACAAAATGGTCCTAAAGAAACTGTTTTGACAAAATTAATTCCTTTAGCGATTCCACTGCTATGGCTGTTTATTATAGTACGATTCCGTATGAGTCTTGATACATTTGGAGTTTCTACTTTATTAGGTAATCCCATTATCATTATGTTCTTTAAAGGTGACTATGCGATTATACAGTTGATTAAATAAAATTAAATTTTCACCCTATTATATTCTTAAACCCTTTGAGAAAATTTCTCCCTAAAAAATGGCATCAATTTTTTCTTTACATCTAAACAACCTCCTATGTGCGGATTAGCGGGACTCATAGTTAAGACTGGCGCTAACTACGATTTCTCGAAATTCAAGGAAGCTACAAAATTAATGGCTCATAGAGGGCCTGATAATTTTGGTGAATATTATTCAGATAATCTGGCATTATTTCATTACAGATTAAGCATCATTGATATTGAGGAGCGTTCTAATCAGCCTTTCTTTACAGAAGATAAAAACAAGGTTATAGTTTACAACGGCGAAATATATAATTTCAAAGAAATCGCCGCTAAATATAATCTTAGCTTAAGGACAACTTCTGATACCGAAGTTTTACTAAAGGCATTGGATATTTATGGTCCAAAAGTATTAAGTGAATGGAACGGTATTTTTGCTCTAAGTCTTCATGATAGAGTAAAAAATACTCTTACACTCGTTCGTGATAGGTTCGGAGTAAAACCACTTTACATGTACGAAGATGATTCCTTCATCGCGTTTGCATCTGAAGCCAAAATAATTTTAAAATGGCTCGATTCATTCAAAATTAATATTCAGGGATTGTCAGAGTACCTATGGTATGGGAATACTCTCTCCAATCAAACTTTGATTAATAATTTAATCAAAATCACTCCGGGTACTTCCCTGGAAATTGATTTGAAAAATTTTTCTAAACAGGAAAAAACCTTCTGGACAATTTCATCTCAGTATTCAGGAATTAATCATGATACATTCGACCAGGCAGTTGATAAAACCAGAAATTTATTAGAAGGCGCAGTTAAGCGTCAATTGATGAGTGATGTACCGGTTGGAGTATTTCTCAGCGGCGGAATAGATTCTGCTGCAATTACTGCTTTTGCATCGCGGCACATAACAGGAAAGCTGAATACTTATTCCGTTGAATATGATTTCAATATAGGTGGAGAAAGTGAGCTTGCTTTAGCGGCTATTACTGCAAAGAAATTTAAAACAGATCATCATGAGATGAAGGTTGAATCAAAAAACATTGTTGAAGATTTTGAAGACCTTGTTTTTCAATATGATGAACCTTTTGCTGACTCCGCTAACTTCCCTCTTTATTTATTAGCGAAGCAATGTAAGTCTGATATAAAAGTTGTGCTTCAGGGAGATGGTGGAGACGAATTATTTGCCGGATACAGAAGATATAATCTATTGCATAGTCTTAAGTTTTGGAAATATAGTTCGATGATACTCAGCAAAGTTCTGCTTAATAAATTTTTGCGATACAGAGCTGAAAGAATGACACTTGCGCTTAGCCAGAAATCTGATGCTTTAAGAATGGCTTTACTGCTGACGGAAACAACTCCTCTTGCAAGACCGGAAGATATTTTTAATCCGGAATGGAAATCTGTACTGCAGAAAAAAAATCCGTTTAAGACTTATGAAGATAAAAATGAAAAATTTAAGAACGAAGATTTAGTTCAGAGAATGTTGTACACAGATTTTGAAATTCTCCTTCCGCATACATATCTGGAAAAAGTTGATAAGGCCACAATGCTTACAAGCATTGAGGCAAGAGTGCCTTTCCTTGATAATGAATTGACTGAATATATTTTATATTTACCTTCAAATTACAAAATTCTGAAAGGTGAAAAAAAATATTTGCTAAGAAAGAGTTTAGAAGGAATAGTTCCCGATGAAATTCTGGCTGCAAAGAAAAAAGGTTTTAACGTTCCCATAAAAGAGTGGTTAAAGACAAGTTTATATGATTATACAAAAGAAAAATTTACATCATTCAAAGATAACAGCCATATAATTGATACAGCATATTTATTAAAATTGCTTGACGACCATAAAAACAGTGTGAAAGACCACGGAATTATTTTGTGGAAAGCTCTTGTTCTTATTACATGGATTGACTTCTATAAAGAAAAAATTATTTTTGAAATTCCGGATTAATACAATACGATATAAATAAAAATGATTAGTAAGATAAAAAGTAAAATAGTTTCGAATCTCAGAAATATTCCGGGGTGGAAGACAGACCGAAAGATTGTCGCATTTGAATCTGACGATTGGGGCACAATTCGCATGCCATCTAAAAAAGTTCAGGATGAACTTGTCAGTCTCGGAATTAACGCAGATAAAAATTATTACAACAATAACGACAGTCTTGAAAGTAATGAGGACATGGAAGGATTGTTTGAAGTGCTTACACGTTACAAAGATAAGAATGGAAGGCATGCGGCGTTTACTCCTATAGCGCTTGTTGCAAATCCTGATTTCAAAAAAATCAAAGAAAATAATTTTAAAGAATATTTTTACGAGCCTGTAACAGAAACTCTGAACAGATATGGCTCATCACACAACAAAGTTTTCGATTTGTGGAAGGAAGGAATAGATAAAAAAATATTTGTTCCACAATTTCATGGGAGAGAGCATCTTAATATAAAAAGGTGGATGGCTGCCTTGAATGGAAATTTCCCTGTAACAAAGACCTGTTTTGATTACGAATTTTTTGGATTAAGTGACGCTGAGTCAAACGAAAAAAGAGGTGAATTTCTAGCAGCAGTTGATATAGACGATTTAAATGATAACAAAAATTTAGCAGAAATTTTAAGAGACGGATTAAATTTGTTTAACAAAATACTTGGTTATAAAGCCAAGTATTTTGTTGCTCCAAATAGCTTAATGAATACAAAGCTTGAAAAAGATTTGAACGATATGGGAATAAAATTTTTAATAGGTTCACGAAATCAACCTGAATCTCTCGGCAACGGACAATATAAAAATAACTTTCGCTATATAGGGAAGAAAAATGAATTCGGTCAAACATTCTTAGTAAGGAATTCTCAGTTCGAGCACGGACAATCATTACAGCAATACGGTTACGAAAAATGTTTAACCGATATCGATGTATCTTTTAAATGGAAGAAGCCTTCGGTTATTTCAACTCACAGAGTAAACTATATAGGATTTATAAACGAAAAAAACAGAAAGCAGGGACTGGAACAACTTGATATGCTTTTAAAAAATATTGTAAAGAAATGGCCTGATGTTGAATTTATGACTTCGGATGAGCTTGGCGAATTAATTGTAACCTCACAGAATGGCGATTAGCTTTAAGCAAAGACTTACACGTAACGTACAGAATATACCGGGATGGCGCACTAAACGAAAGATTGTTGTAATTGAATCTGATGACTGGGGAAGCATCAGAATGTCTTCAAAAAAATCTTTTGATTTTTTTTTAAGCAAAGGTTTAGAAGTAAATAAATGCCCGTATAATAGCAACGATGCATTAGAATCGAATGAAGATTTAGAATTTCTTTTTGAAGTTTTAAACAGTGTAAAAGATAAAAACGGAAACTCAGCTATACTTACTGCAAACAATGTCGTTGCAAATCCTGATTTTGGAAAAATAAAAGCAGATAATTTTCAAAAGTATCATTATGAGTTATTTACTGATACTCTCAAAAAATATCCAAAGCATGATAAGGTTGTAAATCTTTATGAAGAAGGTATTTCGAAGAATTTAATTCAGCCTCAGTCACACAGTAGGGAGCACGTAAATGTTGCTTTGTGGATGAAAGCCCTTCAGGATAATGATGAAATAACTCACATGGCATTTGACCAGAATATGTTTTCAGTACATCCATCAGATAAACCATTATACAAAGATGAATTTATGGATGCATTTGGTTCTAATAAAATAATTGAAGAGCAAAAGGAAATTATAACAGACGGATTAAATATTTTTGAAAACATTTGGGGTTTTAAGTCTAAATCATTCATAGCTCCAAGCTATACTTGGAATCCAAAATTGGAAGAAACTTTAAATTCCGGAGGAGTAAAATATATTCAGGGAATTATGATTCAGAAAACACATAGTGAGTTTTACGGACTCCCCATCAAAAAGAAATATCACTATCAGGGGCAAAAGAATAAATTAGGACAAAGATATTTAGTGCGTAATGCTTTTTTTGAGCCGACGTTACTTCCCGGATTTGATTACGTCAGTGATTGTCTCAATAGAATTGATATAGCCTTTAAAAATAAAAAGCCTGCAATAATAGGCTCACATAGATTAAACTTTACCGGACTTATAAATCCTGATAACAGAGATAAAAATCTTAAATCACTTACAGAGCTTCTTAAGAAAATAAAAACCTCATGGTCTGATGTTGAATTTATGTCTTCAGATATGCTGGGTGATACAATAAATAATTCTAATTAACATTGCAATGAAAACTCAAGCAGCTAGCTTTTCATTACCGAAAATAATTATTTCTGATATACTGATATTAATCTTAGTATATTTTATCCCTGCTCTATCGCATGTGATGCCAATACCTGTTTACCTTCTTGACCCAATGCGTATTTTACTTTTCTTGGGGTTTCTTTTCTCACGAAATAATACAAACACATTTATACTGGCGCTAACTATTCCGCTTATCTCTACTATTGTGACAGGGCATCCTCCTTTTTACAAATCAATTTTAATTTCGATTGAGTTATTTTCAAATATGCTGTTCTTTATTTATTTGCTTAGCAAATTAAATTGGAAAGCTCCCCTGCTGCTGCTCATAAGTATAGTTGCCAGCAAAATTATTTATTACGCTCTTAAATTTTTATTCATACAGTTTTCACTTATTGAAGGTGACTTAATCACGACAGGTTTACTTATTCAGGCAGCGACAGTTGCATTTATAACTTTAGTATTCTGGATTTTTTATAAAAGAATAAATCCCTCCATTAATTAATGCAAGGCTTTGTAAATATACAATCGGTTTTTTCTAATTCTAACGAGAGAACTGTAGAATCTTTACAAAAAATTTATGGCGATAGAGAGAGAATGATTGATGTAATTTCAAATTTATCATCAGAGTATCTTAATGAGGCAAGCCTCAAAGGAAAGAAAGTTCTTTTAAAACCAAATTGGGTACGACATTCAGTTAAACCAACAGATGAATTATGTTTAAGAACACATGACAATTTTATTTTAGCAGCGTTAGAAGTTGTGATTTCCAAATCCCCTGCAAGTATTGTAATCGGTGATGCGCCTGTACAAGGCTGCCGTTGGGACAGAATGATTACGCAAGAATTTATTCAAAGCGTTGAAAATATTTCAAAAAAGTATTCTACACCTGTTGAATTAAAAGATTTCCGCCGAGTAGTTTTTTATGCAAGTGAGAATCAAAACATTACAGACAGAAATTCGCTTGATGATTATATTATATTTGACGTAGGGAAGGAAAGTTATCTTGAACCTATCACTTCAGATGATAAAAATTTATTTCGTGTTACACAATACGATCCCGATAGATTTACACAGTCTCATAAAAAAGGAATGCATAAGTATTGTATCACAAAAGAACTTTTTGAAGCTGACGTAGTAATATCTCTGCCAAAAGTTAAAACTCATCAAAAAGCAGGTATCACTGCTGCATTGAAAAATTTAGTTGGTGTAAACGGTGATAAAGATTTTCTGCCGCATCACAGAATTGGCGGAACAGGAATGGGAGGTGATTGTTATCCCGGGAAAAATTATTTACGATATACAGCAGAACTATTGCAAGATAAAGCTAACAAACATTTAGGAAAACCTGTTTACAAATTTTGGGTACGGCTCTCTGCAATGATATGGAGATTTTCACGCCCGAGAAAAACCGACCACCTCGCCGCAGGATGGTATGGAAACGATACTACTTGGCGTATGGTAATGGACTTAAACAAAATTGTTAACTTCGGTAAACGCAACGGGACAATAAGTGACACTCCTCAAAGATTATTATTTAGTCTTTGCGATGGAATAGTAGGTGGACAAGGAGATGGACCATTAAAACCTGACCCTTTAAATCTTGGGATAGTTTGTTTTACAAATGATTCAGCCCGCGCAGATGTAAGCCTTGCAACATTAATGGGAATGGATGTAGATAAGATTCCGCTTTTAGTAGCTGCAAAATCTTTTATGACTGATAGAAAAATTACAATTAAATATGACGGCAAAGAAGTGAGTATCGATGAACTCAGAAACCACTCAGTTGATGCAATTCCTCCTCCGGGCTGGGTAACTTATTTAAAGGCTTCGTAATAAAATATTGAAACTTGCCATACATCATACAAAAGGATCGTTCAGTGACGACTGGATTAAATACTGCGACAGCAAAAAAATTCCGTACAAGCTCGTAAATTGTTATGATGACGATATAATAAATATTCTTTCTGATTACGATGGGTTGCTTTGGCATTTCAGTCACTA
>JBBRQV010000046.1:0-19416 GCA_038225955.1 Ignavibacteria bacterium
GTTTAAACGTTTATGATGTAACCGGAAAACTAATAAAAATTTTAGAGAGCGGATATAAACGTGAGGGAAGCTACTCAACTAATTTCTCCGGCGAAGGGCTTTCATCCGGAATTTATTATTATAACTTGTATGTAGATGGAGTTTTGATGGATACGAAGAAAGCATTGCTTCTTAAATAATTTAAAATTCGGAATTCAGAATTAAAGAATCCGACTAAAACCCGACCTTATTACAATTAGTAATTAAAAATTATCAAATAACAAAATCCGACTTTTTTCCGACCATCTGTGTCATCATAAAAATCTTTGTAATTGGATAAGAATCCGTCAAAAATCCGTCATTTAAAAAGAAATTATGATTGGATTCCCTCCGGAGTTTATCCCGCACTTGATGCGGGGCGGGAATAACATAGAGTGCGAATATAAATATATGTTAAAACAATATAATTATTTTTTAAGCATTTTACTGGAAATGAGGTGAAAATCCTTAATTTCTACCTGAAAAAAGCCAAATCTGAATATAAATCCCCATGATTTCTTGTTTTTTATGAAATCAAGTTGCTCAATTATGGGTCTTATTTCCGCTTCTTTGCAAGGCTTAAATTTAACATTTCGCCTGAACGGCTCGAAGCCTTTTGCCATTTCAACCTGGTGGATTGAGTCATCTGATGCCTCGCCAATTGCAACGAATTTCTGGTACGGCTCCTTGCTATCCATCCCCTCTTTTGAAGCATAAAATAGCACACCGTCGCCTTTACTGACTCGCTTCAGCGGAGCTTCTTTTCCGTGGTTAGCCATCATAAAGCCGCCTGCAACTCCACGCATAACGTGCTCCTTGCAGGCAACCACTACCCAGAATTTTTGCTCCTTCGTTTCTTTAGGCATTATATTGTAATTAGTACTCAAGATTAAATCTCAGGTATCCATAAGATAAATCTGAGAAAGTGTTCTTTGTAATATTGCTCATACCGGAGTAGTTATAAACCAGGTGGAAGTTGAAACCGGTAATTGGCTCGTACTTCAAATCCATTTGGTAAACGTTTGTATTGACACGTTCTCCATCGAGGAAGTACGCGTCGTCCGGATCAACATTGTATCTGTATTTTTGGAAAACACTGCCACCGACATTCTTCACAAGGTTACCGTCTGCATCGTAGATATTATTTCCTTTTCTGATTCTCTTATATAGAAGATTTAGCTGCACTCTATCGGAGAAATTATAAATTGCATTAAGGCTTATCTGGTCTGCGTTGGGTCCTATAGAGTTACCAAGAATTTCCGTGTAAGATGTATAGGTATTCTTTGGATTTTCATGTGTATAAACAAACGGACGTATCTTCGTGTACTCGAGAATTAAAGAAAGATTTTTTGCGCCAATAGGTTCATACCAGTATGTACCAAGCTGGTATCCGATTTTATTGCTGTACTTATTAAGGTTATCAAGATTACCAATGAAATCTTCATCCATTAAAAAGTTCGCCTGTAATTGTAAGTTCTTAATAAAGTGTGACTGGAAATCAAAAAATATTAATCCATTATCTCTATCCTGTAGTGAGTGCTCAACAAATTTATAAAATATTAAAGGGTTCAGATAACCTATATCAAGCGGACGTGAGTACACAACAATATCTCCCATACCTATATCAAATAAATTCGGCCATGAAAACTTCAGCATGTTTGCTGCCCAGAATTTTGTATAGTTAGAATCAACGTTTCTATGAAACTCTCCTACTGTTGAAGCTGTTATGGAAGTAAAGTTTACTACTCCATATTTAAAATTAAACTTGATGAAATCCATGTCAGGCGCATTGCCGGAGAGCGCAAGACGGTCTCCATATCCGAAACCGAATTTCAACTGCTCTCTTCCTATCTGTGCGGAAATATCCATATCCTCAGTGGGAGAAGCTTTATAACGAAGGTATCCGCCGTTGTAATCGTAGCTTTGGATATTCTCAGAGTTTTCTAAAAATTTGAAATCATTTTTTAAACGTGGGTCTACTCGCGTAGCAAGTGTAGGCGATTTTGCAATGCCGCCTTTTTGGAACATAAGATTATATCCGAGATGGTTGAATAACGAACCTTGAAATCGAAATCCTCCATCAAATAAATAAGCAGATGTATCACTATAAGGTTTAAACTCTTTTGCGAAAACAAGATTGCCGAACAAATCTATGTAAAGATTATTATCATCTTTCTCATAGGTATAAATGTACTTCTTCTTATCGGAAAATATATCACCGACTCGCTTGGAAAATTTTCCTTCGCCATCAAAAAACTGAGTTGTGTTTTCAGGAGTTCTTTCATCAGGGAAAAACTCAAGCTTATATTTCTTTAATAATTTTTTTTCTACCGATGAAAGCTCATCTGACTTTGAATCAATTTCATTTAAAAAATTTACAATTCTTTCGCGGGATAAATTCGGGTCATCGTCATCAATTGAGCCGATGATTTGTTTAACGGACATTATCTTTAAGTAATCATAAACAGGATTCGAGAGCGGAATATTATCCTGCTGCGCGAATGAAATATTGCAAACAAAAAAAAGTATAATAATGGATAGAAGAGAAATTATCTTGCTCAATTTGTATTTTTAGTTTTGCTTTATTATAGTAAGTTTCATTCATATTTATAATGCAGAATCTTTGTCAGAATGTTCGAACCGTCATATATAAAATTATACAAGTCAGGTGAGCTTTCACATCGCGCAAGCGTGCTAAAAGAAATGCTTGCTGATTGTAATATTTGCCCGAAGGATTGCAAAGTTAACCGCCTCGAAAATAAAATTGCTGCATGTTACTCGGGATTTAAACCCGTAGTTTCTTCTCACTGCATTCACTACGGTGAAGAGCCTGTTCTCGTCGGAACAAAAGAATTGAATACTGAAAACGGTGTCGGGAACATTTTCTTTGGCAATTGTAATCTTCGATGTGTTTACTGTCAGAATTATGAAATCTCTCAGAACCATAAACTCGAAATAAAAAATGAAGTCAGTATTGAGCGCCTTGCTGAAATGATGCTCGAGCTTCAAAGTAAAAATGTAAACGCGATTGGATTTGTATCCCCTACGCATTTCGTTCCGCAGATTGTGCTAGCGCTTGAGCTTGCGATTCCCATGGGATTAAATTTGCCCTTGGTGTATAATACAAACTGCTATGATTCAGTCGAAGTAATAAAACTGCTTGATGGAGTTATTGATATCTATCTGCCTGACCTGAAATACGCTGATAATGAATATGGATATAAGTACTCCAAAATAAAAAATTATGTAGAGCACTCGCGCGCTGCTACAATAGAAATGCACAGACAAACCGGAAGCGAAGTCGTAATGGAAAACGGACTTATGAAACGCGGACTTATCATTCGTCATTTAATTTTACCTAACGATTTAGCAGGAAGCTACGATACATTAAAATTTATTTCCGAGCTTGATAGCAATATACACCTATCAATAATGTCACAGTATTACCCGACACACAAAGCATTAACGATTGATTTACTATCGAGAAATATTCGTGAAAGAGAATATGAAAAAGTATTGGACTGGATGGATGAACTGAATTTACAAAACGGCTACTTACAGGAATTTGAAAGCGAAAATTATTACCGACCGAATTTTGCCGATAGAGTTGAGCCGTTTAAGAGGTGATCAAGAGGTAATTATTATAGATGCATTCGTCAACTTCTCCAACTCATCTTTAAATCTTTCTATCTTAGAAACAATTACACTGCATTCAAGTTTTACTTTATCATCAGAGGTATTATTTAAAATTATTATTCCTTCTTTCTCCAAAAAATTCATTATTGCTCCTATGTATTTGTAATCAAATTCTATATTAAAATCTTCCGTGATTTGCTTTGTAATTATCTCTGCGTTTTGAACTGCAAGTTCTGACGCTTCAAAAATTGCGCGGCGAAGTCCGCCTACACCGAGCTTTACTCCACCATAATATCTTGTTACCACGAGTAAAACATCGGTCAGTTCAAATTTATCTATTACTTCTATTATAGGTTTCCCTGCCGAGCCGGATGGCTCGCCGTCATCGGAGTATCTAAAATTATTTGTGTCTAAACCTAAACGATATGCATACGGATGATGAGCAGCATCATAATATTTTTTTCTTGCTGATGTTAAAGTATTGTTTACCTCTTCTGAATTTGTTACAGGGTAAATCTGAGAAATGAATTTTGATTTGGAGACTTTCAATTCTCCTTCGGACGGAGTTATAACTGTTTTATAAGAGTCTACTTCCATGCATCTTCGCCTACTAAAGGTACGAACTTAAACCCACTATATTTTTTTATTGAGTATTCAGGCTTGCCGTTTGCACCGTCAGTTTTTTTAACAAAAACCATCTGCTGCATTTTCTGGTCCCCTATAGGAATTACAAGTATGCCTTCATTCTTTAATTGTAAAGTAAGCTGCTTCGGAATTTTCGGGCTGCCTGCTGTTACAATTATTCTATCGTAAGGAGCAAAATTTTTCCAGCCGGTAGAGCCGTCATCAAGCTTCATCGTGATATGATAATCCATTGTCTCAAATCTTTTTGCAGTCGCCTCAAATAAATCTGTCATTCTTTCGACTGAATAAACTTTCGCACCCATTTCACAAAGCACTGCTGCCTGATAACCTGAGCCGGTTCCGATTTCCAAAACTTTATCGCCGGGCCTGACATCCAAAAGTTCCGTCATGTAAGCAACTGTGTATGGCTGGGAAATTGTCTGTCCGCTGCTTATTGGCAGCGCATTATTATCGTAGGCGTAGCGTTTCAGTTCCTGAGATATAAATAATTCACGTTTTACTTTACCGATGGCATCTAAAACTTTCTTATCTTTTATTCCGTGCTTTTTAAGTGTCTCAACTAACTCTTTTCTTTTTTGCGAGTATAAATCCATCACTTAATTTCTTCTTCCTTCTTTGCTTCTTCTTTTTTCTTAGGCGCCACTGATTTCTCCGCATCGTCAAAAATTGTCCGAACTGATTTTGCCATACTGGTTTTTACCATACTGTTGTTCAATACTTCCATCAGTTCATTTTTATCTTTTACTCTTCTTATCTTTCCATCCTGTGCAACAGATATAACTGACCTCTCTTCAGAAAGAATTATAACCATTGCATCAGATTCCTCTGTAATTCCTACGCCTGCTCTGTGCCTCGTTCCGTAGTTTCTTACTCCGAGTTTTGAAACATCTGCGAGTGGCAGGGTACATCTAGCCGCTTCAATTTTATTATTATTAATAATCACTGCTCCGTCGTGGAGAGGAGATTTTGGATTGAAGATTGAGAGCAGCAGTTCTTTATTAATTCTTGCATCAAGCTTCTCACCTGTTTCAATAACATTTTCCAAACCTGTCGTTCTTGCAAGGACAATAAGGGCTCCCCATCCGCGCGACTGCATATCGACCATTGCATCAACAATCTCTGCAAGATACTCGCTTGTATTGGAGCGTGTGAAAATATTTGTGAATCGTGTTTTACCTATGATAAGAAGAAGGCGTCTTATTTCCGGTTGGAATAAAATAATAAATGCAATTACCCATATTTCAGTTACGCGGCCTAAAAGCCAACCGAGCGCTTGAAAATTTAATGCTTGCGCCAAAACTGAAACACCAACAATAAAAACCAGAGCTATAAAAATCTGCGCAGCAATAGTGCCCTTCATTACATTGAACAAGCGGTAAAAAATATACGATACAATAATAATATCAATTATATCTATAAGCTTTACCGTTACGAATCCGATGCTGAATAATTCCATACGCCCAAGTTACTCAATTAAATATTTTTTTTCAGTGTAAAGAATTGTTTTGCAGTAATTCTTTTTAAATTGATTAATTTTTATAGGACTGTATTTTTGTATAAGATGGAAAACATAAAGCCGCCGTACGAACAGCAGGACGACAAACAATTTCGAAACGAACTTGATAACGAACTCGATAACGAACTTCAAAGAAGGTTCCCTGACTTTAAAGTAAAACGAAAAAGGAAGACAAGTATATTTATATACTTTGGGCTTTTTATTCTCACGTTCATTACAACTACAATGGGCGGAGTGTATTGGCTTGGCAAAGACCCATACGATATTCAAAATTTTTCATCCGGCTTAACATATTCCTGCTTAATTTTATTTATCATTTCGGCCCATGAGTTTGGACATTACTTCGCGGCAAAAATGCACAAAGTAGATGTTACACTTCCGTTTTATATTCCGTTTCCATTTTTAGATTTGAATCCGTTCGGTACCATGGGCGCAGTTATTAGAATGCGTTCGCGGACTTCTACACGAAAATCTTTGTTTGATATAGGAGTAGCAGGTCCTATTGCAGGATGGATTGCAGCAGTTATAATTTTAATAATCGGATTTACAACGCTTCCCCCCATAGAATATTTATTCAAAATTCATCCTGAGTATGCTATGAACGGCGTATTAGTGGGCGGAGAGACTTTTGGCTACAATATTTTATTCTGGAGTTTTGAAAAACTCTTTGCTTCATCACACGGTTTCATGCCGCCCATGAATGAAATTTATCACTATCCTTTTTTATGCGCAGGTTGGTTTGGATTGCTCATAACTTCACTTAATATGATTCCTGCCGGACAGTTAGATGGTGGGCATATTTCTTACACAATGTTTGGCAGCAAAAACTCTAACATCATAGGACATATTGCTGTTGGTATTTTATTTCTCATGGGTCTTCTTGGAGTTTTACCTTTGCTTGATATTAATATCGGCTTCGGTTCTCTTAACTGGTTAGTGTGGGCATTGCTTATAACTTTTGCAATTAAAATAAAACATCCGCCTACCGTGGATTACGATCCTGAACCGTTAAGCACAACAAGAATGGCAATCGGCTGGTTCACATTTGTGATTTTAATTTTATCTTTTACACCTGTTCCTATTTTTATAAAATAATTATTCTCTCATCCCTATAACTCCAAACATTCTGCCGGTAAGCCCTTTTTCCCTTCTGTGTGAGTGAAACAATTCTTTATCCCTGAATGTACAATACGGTGTAACTTCAATGTTCTCTTTCTTTAATCCCGCATGTAGCAGCTGTTCGAAAATATCTTTTTTTAAATCGAGAAAATATTTTCCATTTTTTATTTCATAGCTCGAAAGATTAAATTTTTCTGCAACCTCTTTGCTCACTTCGTAATTTTCCACAGATATCCCCGGACCGATGTATGCAATTAGCTCCGAAGGATTAACTGCATATTCGTTTTTCATTCGTTCAACAACTTTTTCAGAAATTTTATATTCCGTCCCTTTCCATCCTGAGTGAATCCCGGCAATAACTTTTTTATCGTGAGAATAAATAAAAACGGGAATGCAATCTGCAATGCTTATCGCAATATAAAGATTTTTTTCATGGGTAATTAATGCATCGCTATCCTGAATGAAACAAGACTCGTTCACAACATTTATATTATCGGAATGAATTTGTTTTTGCATCACGACTCTCTCCAATGAAATATTTAGTGAAGCAAAAAATCTTTTTCTGTTTTCGAGAACATTTTCTTCTTTATCTCCTACGCTGAGCCCAAGATTTAAAAAATAAGGCGTGGGAGAAACTCCGCCATCTTTTGTGCTTATAGCTATTAATAGTTCGGGATGTTTCTTTAATATGTCAGGCTGTAAAACTTTCATTTTGTAATAAATTTAATCATCGTTAAATTTTTTAAAATTCCTGCTCTTCTTTTTATCCGATACTTCCTTTTTAATCTGAAGTCTTTGCTCTTTTTTTGCTTTAGTAGGCTTTGTTTTTTTGCGGGGTTTTTCTTTTTTTAAAGCGTTCTCTAATAGCTCATAAAGTTTCTCAATAGCGATACCCTTATTCATTAATTGTGAACGCGATTCCTGAGATTGCAAAATCAGCTTCCCTTCTTTTGAAATACGGTTCGAAAGTTTCTCTGAAATTATAATCTTTTCTTCATCGCTTAACAAAGCGGAATTATTTACATCAAAAACCAACTCTATTTTTGTCGACACTTTGTTGACATTCTGCCCTCCTTTGCCGGAGGAGCGCGATGCTTTTATTTCTATTTCCTTTGTAAAATCCCTGTCTTTTAAATCCATCTGCAAAATAAAATTTACTTTTTTAATATAAAAATAATAAAAACGAAAATAATTGCAAGATTTAACGTATATGAATTGTTAATAGTAGCGAGGGAACCCTAATGCTTTAATTTAGTTTAATGATTTAATGAATCTTTAATTACGTTCATTTATGACTTTCATTAAAAAAACAATCTAACTATTTTATAAAATATGAAAAAAATAATTTTATCTTGCCTAATACTATTGGGCAGCATCAATTTATTTGCGCAAAGCAATAAAGTCGTTTATTCTTCCAATCAATCAAGCAACGGCTATCTTCAGATATTCACAATGAATGATGATGGTTCCGATAAAAAGCAGATTGTTATAATGGATGTAAACTGCGTAAATCCAAAATGGTCACATGACGGTTCAATGATAGTTTTTGCAACTACAGATGAACAAATTTATGTAGTCGACAATATCGAGACAGGTGAATACAGATTTATTTGGAAAGGAACTTCTCCGGCTTTCACTGCTGCTGATGATGAAATAATATTCGTTTCGGACTTCGAAGGTGTTAACTCAATCTACGCATTGGGACTTTATGAAACCGAGCCTTATATACTCTCCGATGGCGAGTACTCCAATCAGGCAGTTCTTTCTCCTGACGGAAATTTTTTAATATACTCTGCAATGCTTGATGGTGGTAAGACTGTTTTGCTTCGTGACCTGAATGATACAACTGACAATTCTATTCATAAAGTAAGTGTCAATAAAGACGCTAATCTCGAACCGGATATTTCTCCTGATAACACTAAATATGTTTATGCAGGATTTGATATGAATCTTAACGGAACAATTTATCTTTACGAGAACGGAAAAGAGAGAGCATTAACAAAAGATATTTCAAGCGCAACTCAGCCTAAATTCTCCCCTGATGGAAGCAAGATTGCTTTTGCTTTTATCAAAGGCGAGAGAGTAAAGCTTTATACAATGAATGCTGACGGCTCTGGTAAAAAAGATGCCGGAATAAAAGGCGGCGACCTTGGACTATTCAAATGGATGGATAACGACAGAATAATTTACGATGCGGAAAATGAAAGCGAGCAATATAGCATCGGAGTTGTAAATACAAAAACGGGTGACAACCAATTAGTTGCTACTACAGGATTTAATCTCCATCCTGATATTTTGAATCAATAATTTTTAATGAAAGTTACAGAGCATCTTGCAAAAGCAAAAGAAACTTTAATAAGTTATGAAATAATTCCTCCCCGCAGAGGGGGGGATATTCAACAGCTTTTTACAGTTGTTGATGAGTTAATAAAGCACAATCCGCCATTTATTGATGTTACTTCCCATGCAGCGGAAATTCACTATGATGAAACTCCGACAGGCATCAGAAAAAAAGTAAAACGTAAACGTCCCGGCACTATCGGCATCAGCGTTGCGATAAAAAATAAATATAATATCGATACTGTTCCGCACATTCTTTGCAGAGGATTTACGAAAGAAGAGACTGAAGATGCATTGATTGAACTGAATTACCTTGGAATTGAAAATGTAATGGCTTTAAGAGGCGATGATACGGGTTACTCAAAACCAATTCCCGAAGGCCGTTCCTCCAATGAAAATTCAATCGACTTAATTGAGCAAATTAAGAAAATGAATAACGGAAATTATTTAGAAGAAGACTTACTTGATGCCAGCAAAACTAAATTTTGTATTGGTATCGGAAGCTACCCTGAAAAACATTTTGAATCTCCTAATTTACGACAGGATATTTCAATCACTAAGAAAAAGATTGAAGCAGGAGCAGATTATATTGTAACACAAATGTGTTTTAATAATAAGCACTACTTTGATTACGTAGATAAATGCAAAGCAGAGGGAATAACAGTGCCTATCATTCCGGGGCTTAAAATAATTACCAATAAAACGCATCTAACTTCCCTGCCTAAGAATTTTTATATAGATATTCCTGAAGAGCTTTCCCATGAGATTTTTGAAGCGAAAAATGAGCATGTTCTCGATATCGGTGTTGAGTGGGCTGCGAAACAGGTTGAAGAATTACTAAACAACGGCGCTCCGGCAATACATTTTTACATAATGCAATATGTTAAGCCTATAAAACTTCTCTTCAAACGATTGAAACTTTGATGTATGAGCTTTATAAATCTTTTTGAGTTTGAAAAACACGCCTGCGAAAAGCTGCACAAAACTGCCTTCGATTATTACTCAAGCGGTGCACACGATGAAATTACTTTAAGAGATAACAGAGAAGCCTACAACCGGATAAAAATCCACTATAAAGTATTAGTTGATGTAAGTGAAAGAGATTCTTCCACTGAAGTTCTCGGACAAAAAATTTCCTTCCCATTAATAATAGCTCCCACAGCATTTCATAAAATGGCTCATGAGGACGGCGAGTGTGCAGTGGCAAAAGCTGCCATGAAAGCTGATACAATAATGTGCCTCTCGACTTTATCCAATACAACGGTAGAAGATGTGAGCAAAAGCTGCAACTCGAATTTCTGGTTTCAACTATATGTATTCAGGGATAAAGCTGTTACTGAAAAGTTAGTTCGGCGCGTTGAAAAAGCAGGAGCCAAAGCTTTAGTTGTAACCGTAGATGCTCCTTTACTTGGGACAAGAGAAAGAGATGTAAAAAATAAATTTCAACTTCCGCAGGGACTTTCAGTTATAAACTTACTTCCCGATAATAAAGAAGAGTTACCCGAAAAAGACATTAATAACAAACCTGACTCAGGACTTTCATTGTATTTCACGGAGATGTTAGACCAATCATTAAACTGGAAAGATATTGAATGGCTTGCAACAATTACAAAGCTTCCCATTATTTTAAAAGGAATTGTTCGCCCTGATGATGCATTAAGAGCAATTGATCATGGTGCAAAGGGCATTGTTGTTTCAAATCACGGAGGAAGACAATTAGATACCTCTCCGGCTACGATTGAAGTGCTCCCTTCTATTGCAGAGATGGTTGATAACAGAATTGAAGTTTTAGTCGATGGCGGAATAAGAAGAGGAACTGATATTTTAAAAGCGGTTGCTTTAGGAGCAAAAGCCGTTTTAGTGGGTCGCCCTGTTTTATGGGGACTTGCATGCAATGGCTCAGACGGAGTAAGCGAAGTTCTTTCCTTACTTAAAAAAGAATTTGATCTTGCGATGGCGCTCTCCGGCTGCGCATCTGTAAAAGACATTCAAAAAGATTTGGTTTCGTTCTAAATAAAAAAATTTATGTCTGATTCATTCAGAATAATTCTCACTTTCATTCTTGCCTTAGCATTATTCTTCATACATTCATTCAGCCGTTCGTATTTTTCAAAACTTACAAAGCGAAAATATTTCTGGTTGTCTTTTTCAGGAGGGATTTCTGTTTCGTACGTCTTTATACATATTTTCCCTGAGTTGAGCAATGCGCAGAATGAAATTGCAAAGATGGATAACCCAATAGTAGATTATCTTGACTATCACATTTATCTTATTTCTTTAATTGGATTTATATTATTTTATGGGTTGGATTCTGCTGCACGGATTTCAACAGCGAAAAATATCCGTTACAACAATAAGAATTACGCCGAAGGAAATGTTTTTCTTGTTCACTTGGTTTCCTTCACTATATATAATTTTCAGATAGGTTACTTTCTATTACACAGGGAAACTTCGGGACTAAAATCGTTGATATTCTTTTTTACAGCGATGGCAACGCACATAATGGTAAACGATTACAGCCTAAGAAATCATTTCAAAAATAATTATCTTAAAAGCGGCAGATGGATTTTATCCGCTGCAGTATTATCCGGATGGCTTTGCGGAGTTTTTTTTGATGTGCAAAAATTAATTTTGGATATCATGTTTGCCTTCATTGCAGGCGGAATGATTCTCAATATTATAAAGGAAGAGCTTCCTGACGAAAGGCAGAGTAAGTTTTTCGGCTTCGCAACTGGCTGCGTAGTGTACTCAATTCTTCTGTTAGTAATAGATTAATTATGTAAACATCCCCTAATAAATTATTTTTATAATCGTACAAATTTGTTAAACCTAAATTAAAAATGAGAAACATTTTATTTCTTTTAATTTCATTATTTGTAATTAATACGTCCGTATTTTCCCAAAAAGATGATAAGCCAAAAAAACTACAGGGCTTCTCAGTGGAATTTATGGATAAAACCATCAAGCCGGGCGATGATTTTTACAAGTACGTCAACGGAACATGGCTGAAAAATAATCCCGTGCCTCCCGCATACAGCAGATGGGGCGCATTTTCTGAAATCACTGAGAATAACGACAGGATTATAAAAGCAATTCTTGAAGATGCATATAAAGGTAATTCTCCCAAAGGAAGTAACACTCAGAAAATCGGTGACTTATTTTTTACTGCAATGGATACTGCAAGAATTGAAAAGGAAGGATACAGTCCTCTCGTTCCTTACTTTAATAAAATAGATGCAGTACAAAACACGGATGATTTATTGAGAACGATAGCTTACCTTCAAAAAAATGGAATTGGAAGTTCATTCGGAGTTTCTGCAGGACAGGATAATAAAAACAGTGAAAATATTATTCCAAATTTTTTCCAGGGAGGAATATCGTTATCCGATAGAGATTATTATCTTAAAGATGACGACAGGTCAAAAGATATCAGAGAAAAATATACTGCACATATAGCAAAGATGTTTATGTTTACAGGAGTAGATGAAGCAACTGCAAAAAATTATGCAGATAAAATTTTAACATTTGAAACTGAGTGGGCAAAAAATTATATGCCTAGAGTATCTATGAGAAATCCTGATTCAACATATCATAAAATGTCGATTGAAGATTTTATTTCTATGACTCCGAACATAAACTGGAAACTTTATTTTATTGAAACGGCCCAGCCATATACTATATTTGATAATGGAATTAACGTTGGTACTCCGAGATTCTTTGCATTCCTTAATGATAAATTTGGTGAGGGAACAAAGGTAATAGATTCCTGGAAAATTTATCTTAAGTGGAAAATCATAGATGCATCTGCAGATTATCTTAGTTCGGATTTTTCCAATGAGGACTTTGATTTTGGTTCAAGATATATGGCAGGTATTAAAGAGCGCCAACCCCGCTGGAGATATGCATTGGGATTTGTAAACGGAACAATGGCAGAGGCTCTCGGTAAATTGTATGTTGATAAGGCATTTAGTCCCGCTGCAAAAGAGAAAGTGAATTCAATGGTAAAAAATATTTTGGATGCATTAAAAGAAAGTATTACAGAGCTTGACTGGATGAGTCCCGCAACAAAAGAGCAAGCTTACAGAAAGTTAAGTACGTTCAAAGTTAAGATGGGCTATCCGGATAAGTGGAAAGATTTTTCAAATCTTGAAATAAGCAGAAATAATTCATTGCTTGAAAATATGCTCAACGGAAGAAGATTTAATTACAAAAGAAACTTTGATAAAATCGGTAAGCCCGTTGATAGAGAAGAATGGGGAATGTTCCCGCACTTAGTAAACGCTTCCTATAACTCTTCGAAGAACGATATTACTTTCCCTGCAGGAATTTTACAGCCGCCTTTCTTTGACCCGAATGCAGATGATGCGTTGAACTACGGGGGTATCGGGGGAGTAATAGGACATGAAATCACTCACGGCTTTGATGACTCAGGCAGAAAGTTCGATGCTGATGGAAACCGTATGGACTGGTGGACTGATGAAGATGCAAAAAATTATACTAAGCGGGCAGATATGGTTGTAGAGCAGTTCAATGAATACGTTGCTGTAGATACTCTACATGTAAACGGCGAACTTACACTTGGTGAAAATATTGCAGACCTTGGCGGTATGGTAATATCTTATAAAGCATTTCTGAAAACACTTAAAGGTAACGAACCCAAAATTGACGGTTTCACTCCGCAGCAAAGATTTTTCCTTGCATGGGCAACTGTGTGGAGAGATAACGTGACTGACCAAGAGCAAAGGCTAAGATTGAAAACGGACTCACATTCACCGGGTAAGTTCAGAGGATATGCAAACCTTACAAATTTCCAGCCTTTCTATGATGCGTTTGGAATAACGGATACCGACCCTATTGCAAGGCCAAGAGAAAAGCGAGTAAGAATCTGGTAAAAACTTCAATTCTCTATTTTAAAAAAGTCCCTACATGTAGGGACTTTTTTTTTGCCCCAAAACCCTTAAAACGAAAAAGCAGGTCATTGCTGACCTGCTTTTTGTATCTCTTGTTGTCCCCCTAAAACAAAAAGAGAATCTTAGTAAATTTAACCCTATTTATGAAGTTTAATGTTGAATTAAACTTATACAAAATTGGAAAAAATGAGAATAAATGTCAAGTGATTTTGTTGTAATATTTTTGGACAACATTTCAATAGGTTTTATAAATACGCTTAAAATATTATTTTTACATTGTTTAATGCAATGTAACCTAATTGTAAAATATTTTTATTTTAGACTTTTTATAAAATTATTCTCACATTTTAATTTTCCCAAAACGCATGTTCATCTAAAGGAAGTGAAATGATGAATTTTTGATGGGGTTTTATCTTTGCCGCTGTTGTTTTTACAATACCGGATTTTCAGCACGCCTTGAATGACGGATTTTTGACGGATATTTTTTCAATTTAAGATTCAAAATTTTAGATTTAAGATTTAAAAAAAGTAGCATTATACTCGCATTTTATTTTCCTTAAATGCAAAAGACCTGTCAGGATTAAAAACCTGACAGGTCCATTTTATATACTCTATAAATTAGTAATAAAAAAATTGAAGTGCAATTTGTTCCTACCTATTAGTAGGTAGAAAAAATATTACTTCATCTCATCTTTCAAATACTTCGCCGTATACCCCACGTTCAAATATTTCTTCACAATATCTTCAGGTGTTCCTTCGGCGATAATATTTCCACCGGCGTTACCGCCTTCAGGCCCAAGGTCAATTATCCAGTCAGCCGATTTTATCACATCCATGTTATGCTCAATCACGATTACAGTGTTACCTTTATCCGTAAGCTTGTTCAATACATCCAGTAACATTCGTATATCTTCAAAGTGAAGTCCTGTCGTCGGTTCATCTAAAATATAAACCGTTCTCCCCGTCTGAACTTTTGATAGCTCAGTTGCAAGCTTAACTCTCTGCGCCTCACCGCCGGATAATGTTGTTGCCTGCTGCCCTAGCCTTATATAACCAAGACCTACATCGAATAATGTTTTTAATTTTCTTTTAAGCGTTGGAACCTGTTCAAAAAATACAACTCCTTCTTCCACTGTCATTTCTAAAACATCTGCAATCGATTTCCCTTTATACTTCACCTCAAGCGTTTCCTTGCTATATCTTCTTCCGTTACATACATCGCACGTTACATAAACATCAGGGAGGAAATTCATTTCAATTTTTTTCAGTCCGTCGCCTTCACATGCTTCGCATCTTCCCCCGCCGTTCTCTGCTTTTACATTGAACGAAAATCTTCCGACTTTATATCCGCGTATTTTCGAATCAGGCAGTGATGCAAATATATCTCTCACAAATGTAAATAATCCCGTATATGTTGCAGGATTACTGCGCGGTGTTCTTCCTATAGGCGTCTGGTCAATTTCAATTATCTTATCTACAATTTTTATAGGCCACTTCTCTCCGGGAATTGACATCCCTTCAATCGATTTATATGGAAGAGCAGGTTCAGGTGTCTTATAAAACTTCTTCGAAAGTAATCTGTACAGCGTTTCATTTATAAGTGAAGATTTTCCCGAACCGCTGACACCTGTTACACAGATAAATTTCCCCAAAGGAATTTTAAGTGTAACATTTTTTAAATTATTTCCTGTTGCGCCTTTTAGCGTTATAAAATTCCCCGTTCCTTTTCTTCTCTCAGTTGGCACTTCTATTTTCAACTTTCCTGATAGATATTGTCCTGTAATCGAATTTCCATTCAAACTAAACGGACTGCCGAACGCGGTTATCTCCCCCCCATGCTCTCCTGCCCGCGGACCTAAATCCACAACAAAGTCCGATGCCTCAATCATTTCCTTATCGTGCTCAACTACTATAACTGAATTTCCTATATCTCTTAACTTTTTTAGCGAGTCAATTAATTTAATATTATCCCTCTGATGAAGACCGATAGACGGCTCATCAAGAATATACAATACTCCTGTAAGCTGGGAACCAATCTGCGTTGCAAGACGAATTCTCTGCGCCTCACCGCCAGACAATGTACGCGCGCTTCTGTTAAGACTTAAATATTCAAGCCCTACGTTCAGAAGAAAATCAAGACGGGATTTTATTTCTTTCAAAATCTGCGAGGCTACAATCATTTTTCTTTCATCGAGCTTTACTATATCAAAATATTCCCTGCTCTCTGCAATAGACATCTGCGTAATATCAAAAATATTTTTATCATCAATTTTTACCCATAGAGAGTCTTCTTTCAATCTTCCCCCGCCGCAGGTTTTACATTTAGAAACTGTCATAAAGCTCTCTGCCCAGTTGCGGATATGCTCGGATGAAGAATCATTTGCAAAGTGCTGAATGTAATTTATCAATCCGTTAAATTTATGCGAGTAGTCTGCCGTTTTTCCATTTGAATCGGTATGCTTGTACTTAATTTTTTCTTTCGTGCCGGCAAGAAGGCTTTCTTTTAATTCTTTATTTAATTTTTTAACCGGCGTATCAAAATCAATTCCTTGCAGTTCAAACAATCCTTTAACGATTGAAAAAATCCACGTAGGTTTTGGTTTGCCTAACGGAGCAATACCGCCTTCATTAACTGTTAAATCTTCTTCGGGAAAAATTTTATCTATATCTAATTCTTTCTTTTCACCAAGTCCGTAACAATCTGCGCACCAGCCATAAGGAGAGTTGAACGAAAATGAATTCGGCGCAGGCTCTGAAAAACTTCTTCCTGTTTCAGGGTCGGAAAGTTTCTCGTTAAAAAATCTATCGTTCTTTCCATCGTGCACAATTACAACACCTTCACCATGACGCAAACCTGTCTCAAGCGAGTCTTTAATTCTATCCTTCGATTTTTGATTCACAACTACTCTATCTATTACAATATCTATATCGTGGATTTTAAATCTTTCAATCTGCATTTTCGGAACGATATCTTTTATCTCACCATCGATGCGTACTTTTGTAAAGCCGTCTTTACCAATCTCTTCAAATAGCTCGCGGTAGTGTCCTTTTCTTCCTTTTACAACGGGGGCAAGAATGGAAATTTTCGTTCCTTCTTTAAACTCAAAAACTCTTTCAATAATTTGTTCTAGAGATTGGCGTACTACGGCCTTGCCTGTATCGGGGGAGAATTGCGTTCCGCATCTTGCAAAAAGCAGGCGGAGAAAATCATAAATTTCTGTAACTGTTCCGACTGTAGAGCGCGGGTTTTGAGAAATTGTTTTCTGCTCGATAGATATTGAAGGAGAAAGTCCTTCTATTTTATCTACATCAGGGCGTTCGATTCCACCTATGAACTGACGCGCATAAGCAGAAAGTGTTTCCATAAATCTTCGCTGACCCTCGGCATAAATTGTATCGAAGGCAAGTGAAGATTTTCCCGAGCCTGAAAGTCCCGTGAAGACAACTAAGCTATCGCGAGGAATTTCAAGATCTATATTCTTTAAATTATGGACGCGGGCGCCCTTTATAATTATTTTATCTAAATGAGATTCTGACATTAATATGTTTATAAAAGCTAATTAGAGCTAATCAAAATAGTGAACATTAAAAATACACTTAATTTATTAAGGTTACAATTGCAAAATAGATGGATAATGCTAATTTCGGATTATTTGAGGTTAGATTACACAATTGTAACCATAAACGGAATAAATAAATTCAAATCGCCTGATTCAAGCAATATTACCAAAATGTAAACCAGTAATTACCTTGTTTTTAAAACCCTCCGTGAGTAATTTTACTTACAATGATAAAGCGAATTCACAAATATATCATCAATAAAAGTTTGCACTAAGATTTTCAAAAGAGTGTCCGCCCAAAACGGACACTTTTTTTTTGCTCATTTTTTTGATATTTATATTGATGCGTGAATATTTTACCTATGAAAAAAGAAGTTGATATAAAATCTTATGTTGAGAAAATTTTTAAACCGGGCGAGATAAAAGAGCTAAAGTTTTACAGATACAAATACGAATCAACAAATAAAATTTCCGTAAAAATTTCCCCTAAGTTCCTCGATAAACTTGCTTTTGAAATGTTAAATGCAGGAGGGGGAATTATTGGCAATTATAAGTTCTGTTCTTTTAGATTAAACGGTATAGGGACTTTCAAGCCGACATCAAAATCGCATCCTTTTACAGGGAATAAAAATAAGATAAATTTTGTTGAAGAAGTTAAGCTTGAAATGCGATGCAGTGAGGAAAATCTTGACGATGTTGTAAATGCAATTTATGCGCATCACCCATACGAAGAGCCTGACTACGATATTACGCAGATAAAATTCAGAAGCAAAACACCCGAATCGATTCTTATCACACTGAAGAAGTCCATTACCGCAGAAAACTTATTCAAAAGAATTAATAAGAACATAGAAAGTTTTTCAAAAGAATTACTTGGCAAGAAAAAAATCTCCACATTGCTTATCACCACAGGCAATGAGCCGCAAAACTTAAAAGCAGAAGCAATAATATTTGCGAGTGAGTTCACCAAACTAAAATTAAAATAATAAAATATACTATGTCAGATTTAGTAAATAAAAATCATATCAACGAAGACGGCAGCCTGAATGAAGCGGCGCCTAAGGACGACACTCCTTCCGTTATTCTGGAGTACTTTGAAGAAGACTCCGGCATTAAAAAACCGAAGGTAGTAGAAAAGCTTATGACGTTTTATAAGCTTTCAAAAATTGATAAAGAGCTTTTTGAAATTGCAGAAGAAAAAGGCGATCTTCCGGATGTAATAGAAAAGCTAAGAGAAAAAGTTGCCTCCATTGAAAAAGAAGTTTCCGTCAGACAGAAAAAAGTAATAACTCTTAACGCTGATAAAGATAAGCTTATCGCAAGCAATAAAAAAACAGAAGACCGCATCACAAAGTACGAAGAGCAAAAGTACTCAGCAAAGAACAACAAAGATTATGATGACATTATGAAAACCATAGATTCAGGACTTGCAGAGATGGAAGGCTTTGAAAAAAAGTTGAAAGATATTACAAACGACATAAAAACCGAATTAGACTCCACAACAGAACTTACCTCAAAACTTGAAGAACTGAAAACAGATTTAACAGAGAAAGAAGCAACATTAGCTGAGCTAGACGAGAACTACAAATCCGAAGAAGACGAAATGAAAAAGAATTACAACGTCCTCTTAAAAAACCTAAACTCAGAAGACAAGAATTTATACACAAGATTA
>JBBRQV010000047.1:0-19321 GCA_038225955.1 Ignavibacteria bacterium
AATGCTGCTGCCATTGGCTGCTCAACTTCATCGATTTCGTTATGATTAAAGTAATTCATCCTCCACCTCGCAAAAATTTTACTCATAGGGAAAATTCTTGAAAGAAGAGTAAGCTCGCAAAACATATCCCAGTAAGTCGGGAAAGTCCTGACAGATGGTTGAATTGTTAAATCTTCATTCAGCAACTGTGGAGCAATTGCGCCCATAGTGCCCGATGTAGCAAGCTGCTCAATTAATTTTATTAAAGCATTCTCAGTAATTTTTGTATCTGGATTTAGTAACAGGATAAAATCGCCTGTTGCAATTTTTATCCCCTGATTATTTGCCAGCGTAAAACCTTTATTATCTTCGTTAAAAATAACCTTAACAAAATCTACCTGTACAGTAAAATTTTTTAAGATGTTTTTTGTATTATCTTTCGAATCGTTATCAATTACAATTACCTCAATCGGAATATCTTTGTTATATTTTATTATCGAATTAATACAATCTTCGATTTCATTACAGCTGTTCCACGTTACAATTATTATGGAAAGCAAAATTTTATTTTCAGATTGAGCTTGCAATAGGCGGTAATTTAGAAATAAATTTTTTCAAATCTTGATACTCATCTTCTGCAAGATTTTTTTGAAGAAAAGTAAGTTCATCATTCCAGAAATTTGAAATCACACTGTAATCTTCAATGGCAGAATAGCATAAAATTATTTCTGCAGCCTTCCTGTACAAAAGATATTCACCGCTCTTTATTTTTTCTCCTTTATTAATTCTGTCTTTTACTTTATTATATTCACTCAATGTATTCGAAGCTTTTTCTGAAAAATAATTTTTGAAATCCCTGTTGCTTTGAATTAACTTGCCGTCGTTGTATTTATATATTTCGGAAGTGAAATAGATTGCACTCGATTCAGGCAGTATTCCAAAAAAAGAATCAGAAACTAAGATTTCCTTATTGCCGTCATTTTTAACATCTTTCACTTCGGGATTTCCCGTATCAAAATATTTTACAAGCTTTACCTTCGATGAATCATAATTAAAGACATACATTCCGCGGGAATTCACAACATCATTGCCTCCCATATCAGTCTTAATAATAATCTGTTTCGATTTATCTTTCTCGAGATTCATTATCCAGTATTCATTGGAGAAATCAACTGTGTCAGTAGAAATTTTCTTATAAGAATTATTCACACTATCCTTTATAAAAACCTCCATCATATCAAACTTATAAAACTCATGAACAGTTTTATTCAGCGTATCATTCGCAATACTGAATACAATATATTCATCCCTGCCGTTATTATCTAAATCAACTTCTTCAATTTTATATACAGTCCTTGGCGAAGGATACTGAACTTTAAAATTCTTATCCTTATCGCCCACGCCTGCTGCAGAAAGTTTGCCATCGGTTTTACTCTCTTGCTTCACTTCTTTCTTAGAGCAACCTGAAAGAATAAAAGCCGAACATAGAGCTAATATGTATATAAAGTTTTTCAATTATCGTTTAACTTTTTAATTGCGTCAGTTAAATTTTTATAAATTCTTTCGTCAGAAGTATTCTTCTTTATATCCGATAAGAACTCTACCATTGATTTATCTCCCGATTCTCCCAGCAGCATTATCATTTCTTGCTTTATAAATCTTGTATTAAAATCAATATACTTCTTGGCAAGAATTTTTACATCTTCATCTTTTGCGAATGGTTTCAATCCTCTTAAAGCATCTGAACGCAATCTGCTCGGCACATCAATGCCAAATCCTACTTCCTTAAAATATTCTTTTACTCTGTTATCGGCCTTAACTTTGTTTGCTCCCTTCAATGCATCTATTACTGAACCCATGACAACGTTTCTATGCGACTCTCTTTTCATAAATGGTTTTACATAGTCATAAATATTTTCCGGTTTTGTAATTTTTGCCAGAGCATCAATTGCATCAGATAAAATATAATCATCCTTTTGATTATCCATTTTTCTCAAAATAAATTTCTCAACTTTTTCATCGGGATAATTTGAAAGCGCTTTCAGTATCTCCCTCTTAACTTTAGGATGCGTTTGTATATCGTAAGCCCCCATAAGAACATCTGCAATCTGCTTTCTCTTAAATTTACTAAGAGCTATTGCCGCTTCAATTCTAACTCCATAAAATTTATCATCCGTAAGAACTTTAGATAGAACATCAGGAATCATCCTGTCAAAACTTTTGAAAGGCAATTCTCTTATTGCCATTATTCTATCTATAGCGTTTTCACTCTGTAAAATCTGATTATAAATGTCACCGACACTTCTTGTTATCTTCGATTTATCGAGAATATTATTTCCGTAATCGAACTCAACAAAATCAGGAGCGTAAGCATAATTTATTTTAAACTGCTGCTCCCTTTCAGTAATACTTATTTTTTCTACCTTACTATCGTTAGAGCTTTTTATTCTTATATCTACAGGTGTTCTGAATACAGGTGTAAGCGAATCTTCCTTCTGTGTTTGTTTTACATTCAACACAACTAATTTATTAGCAGCGTCATAGGAATAATCGATTGAAAACTCCGGCTGCCCTGCTTTCCATATCCATTGGTCAAACATCCATTTGAAATTCGCAGGCGGCTGGTCAAGGTTCGGATCACTGTTCCATGTTTTATTAATTGCGTTAATCATATCCTGTGTCTCTACATTCTTATACCCGTTATCCGTCAGAAAAGTTTTAAGCGAAGGATAAAATTTATCACCTAAAATATATCTGAACGTATTTATGATAACACTCCCCTTATCATACGTGTTTGTAGTAACATCACCATATCCCTCCCAAATTGGATAACGCCCGGTTACAGAATCCGCTCTAATTGATTTATCTCCGCTGAGTAAAATTTGATAATCATATTCGTCCTTACCATATTTCTGCTCAGTCCACAATGCATCGGAGAAAGTCGCAAAACTTTCATTAAGCCAAAGTTCATTCCAGTTTCTGCATGTGGTCAAATCACCCCACCACATATGACCAAGTTCATGGGAGATAAGCCCTTCAGCAGAATAATCGTTTTCAATTTCAGGAGAATAATATGCGCGTTCGTTAAGAACAACAGCACTGGTATTTTCCATTCCGCCGTAAATAAAATCTTTAACTGTTATTTGAGAAAATTTTGCCCATGGATACATAACGTAGTGCTCCGAAAAAGTCTTTACCATATCGGCAGTATTGCGAAAAGAATACTCACCTTCCTTTATTTTATTTGGGTTAACATAAGACTGAACAGGAATACCGCTATAATTGTCTTCCACTATATGAAACTCACCAACTGCCAGCATAATTAAATATGTAGAGTGAGGTTTATCCTGAATCCAATGTGCTATATACTTATCACTTCCAACGGGAGTTTTTGATTCGAGATATCCGTTTGATAACGTTGTGTACTTATTATCAACGGTTACATAAACCTCCGTAGTAGTTTTATCGTTGGGGTAATCGTAGATCGGCAGCCAGTATCTGTTATCTTCACCTTCGCCCTGCGACCATATTTGCATAGGGTAGCCCTGAGTAAGCTCCTGCGGATAAACGAAATACAATCCGCTTTGCGGAACGCAGGTATAATCAACAGTGTAAATTATAGTATCGTTTGCAGTATAAGGTTTATCAAGTATCACTGTGATTTTTTTATCGTCGTAATCGTATTTTAATTTATTTCCGTTCTTATCGGTGATAGTATTAATTCTAAAGGCTATTGCATCAACTTCAAATTCCTTAAAGCCATCTGCAAGAGGAACAATCTTCGTCTCCACGTTTCCGAGAACCATTTTTTTATCCCAGTCGATATTAATATTCATTTTTATATGCTGTACATCGTAAGTTCTTACGCGCTCAGGTGCATTTTTTGTCTGCGCAAAACTTATTGAAGCCATTAATATCATAAAACAAGTAAAAAGGGTTTTCATTCTATTGAGAGAATTTATTTTGAGAGGTTTATTTTTAAATTTTATTTTTTAAATTTCTTTTTTATGATTGTATCTTTTAAGAAATTCTTATCATCTTTCTTAGGGTAGTCCAGCATATAATGCAGGCCGCGCGATTCTTTTCTCTTCATTGCAGATTCCACAATCAAAGCAGCAACTGTAACAAGATTGCGAAGCTCTAGCAAGTCAACACTTACTTTTGTTTTCTTGTAAAATTCTCTTATCTCATCCTTCATCATTAAAATTCTTCTATACGCTCTTTTTAGTCTGATAGTATTTCTTACAATGCCGACATAGTCACTCATTATCTCTTTAATTTCCTTTTTATTATGCGAAATTAAAATCCATTCTTCCGTATTCACCGTGCCTTTGTCATTCCAGTTTAAGACATTGTTGTAAATTTTTGAGAGGTCATCTTTCTTATCGTTCCGCAAATGTCTAAGGAAATATTCATCAATTGCATTGGAGAAAACCAAAGCCTCCAGTAAAGAATTCGATGCAAGTCTGTTTGCGCCGTGAACACCCGTCATCGTAACTTCTCCGCAGGCAAAAAGATTCTCCAGATTCGTTTTCCCATGTAAATCAGTTTTTATTCCACCGCATGAGTAATGCGCAGCAGGAACAACGGGCACCATTTGCTTTGTAACATCAATACCGATTTTCAGGCACCGCTTATAAATATTCGGGAAGTGATTTAAAATTTCTTTTTTATCAAGATGACGCATATCGAGAAATACATTTGTATCACCGCTCTTCTTTAATTCGGCATCAATTGCACGTGCAACAATATCTCTCGGTGCAAGCGATTTTCTTTTATCGTACTTCTGCATAAACTCTTTCCCATCACGAAGCTTCAGAACTGCTCCCGCACCGCGCACTGCTTCTGAAATTAAAAACACCTGTGAATCCTGCGTCTCTTTATTTTCATACAATGCAGTAGGATGAAACTGTACGAATTCCATATTTGCAATTGTACATCCTGCCCTATAGCCCATTGCATATCCGTCACCAGTAGCAATGGCGGGATTTGTTGTGTGCTGATATATCTGCCCTAATCCTCCGGAGCAGAGAATTGTATAGGAAGAAACTATTTTTTCTACTTTATTAAGATTTACATTGTAAGCATAAATTCCATAACACTTATTCGCATCTTTTAAATTCTTCTTCTTAAAATTTCTTGACGTGAGCAAATCGATGGCAAAGTAATACTCATATACTTTTATATTAGACGACTCGGATATTTTTTTAAGTAAAGCTCTTTCAATTTCTTTCCCTGTTAAATCTTTCGAATGAAGTATTCTATTGCGCGAGTGGCCGCCCTCTTTCCCCAGTGAAATCTCGCCGTGGTCTTTACTGAAGTGCACTCCCATTTCAATAAGCTCTTTTATTCTCTGTGGACCTTCGGTAACAATTTTTTCAACAGCCTTTACATTGCAAAGTCCTGCACCGCAATCAAGTGTATCTGCTATATGCAGAGTAAAATTATCGTCGCTCCCTGTAACAGTTGCTATCCCGCCTTGGGCGTAGTTAGTGTTTGATTCAGCTTTTTGTTTCTTAGTGATAATCGTAACCTTGCCAAGCGATGAAAGTTTTATCGCTAAAGAGAGCCCTGCAATACCACTTCCTACTATAAGAAAATCAGTCTTCAATTTTTACCAGTTCTTTTCTAAATAACATTTTTTGTTTGAGTACATAAATCTGTTTTCGTCCTCCTGATAAAAAGTAATGTTTTTCATTAGCTCCTCAAGAGTGTTAACACTTTGGTCGCAGCCCTCATTAAATTTATATTTGCCTTCATATATAAGTATCTGCCTGTTACCAGGTCTATCAAGAATTTTATTTATCACAAGTTGAATATCAGATTTGGAATTAAATTCTTTAAACTTTACATAATAACTACCGTTTTTCCCTTCAATGAGAATTACATTCTCAGAGTCAGGTTTAAAAAATTTATAGTATGCAAATATTATTAAAAATAATGCAAGAACTATATAAATTCCAAATCGTAAGAGGATATCTTTAAGAAAGTTCATTTCAAAGTAAGTTTAAAAGTAATGCTTTCTTAACTTTTTTAAAGTGATAAAATAAAAGAAGCCATCGTCCCCAAATTTCAGACAATGGCTTTTTAGCTATGAGAACTCTAATTTAGAAAAAAATAATTTATCCTTCCAGTACTTTTGCAGGGAACCATCCGCTTTGCAATGAAGTAACAAAAAATTTATTAATTGTTATTTTGCATGGAGCAACGGGTGTATAAGTTTTGAACCATGGCATTTTTTCGAGAAGCATACCTCTTACTTTATCATCTTCTTCATTTGGAAGCATTTCAATAGTGCCTTGTCCTTGTAAAAAATCCTGCATAGCATCGTTCTTACTGATTACGATTGCAATATTTTTATTAAGAAAAATATTCCTGTATGTTTTTCCTGCTGTTTCTAAAAAACAATATATAGTCAATCCGTCTGTAGCAAAGTATGCACCTAAAATCCATGGCGAATATTCACCACCTGTTGACGCAACTGAAATAGCATCGTTAGCTTTGTAGATTTCTAAAATTTTCTCTTTGATTTGTTCCGGTGTAACTTGCTCTTCCATTGTGAAATTTAATTATTTAGTTTTATTGTTTCGATTTATTACTTTATATAAATTCTAAATTCTGAATTTTGAATTCTGAATTTTATAGTACTTCTTTTATTTTTTTAATTGCTGCGTTTATGTTTTCAGTTGAGTTTGCATAGGAGAATCTTAAATATCCTTCGCCGTATGCTCCGAAAGCCGTTCCCGATAAACATGCAACACCTGCATTGTATAATAAGTGGTCGCAGAGTTTTCTTGAATCGTATCCCGTCTTTGTTATGTTAGGGAATGCATAGAATGCGCCATCAGGAACTACACATGAAAATCCCGGGATTGAATTCAATCCGTCAACAATTACATCTCTTCTCTTTAAAAATTCTGCCTTCATCATTTCAACTGCATCCTGTGGACCTGTGTATGCTTCAATACACGCTTTCTGCACCATATAGTTTGTGCATGAATTACTGTTAGTCATCAGCTTTGAAAATAATTCAGCTAAATCTTTTCTCATTACTCCGTAACCCGCTCTCCAGCCTGTCATTGCATACGTTTTTGAAAACCCTTCAAGGATAATTGTACGCTCAGCCATTCCCGGAATTGATGTAATGCTGAAATGATTTCCTGTGAAAATTAATCTTGAATAAATTTCATCACTTAAAATCATAATGTCCGTATCTTTTACAACGTCGGCAATTTTTCTTATTGTATCTTCAGTTAAAATTCCGCCTGTAGGATTTTGCGGAGTATTAATTATAATTAATTTTGTTTTCGGTGTGATAAGTTTTTTCAAATCTTCAACATCGAATGAGAAATTTTTTGATTCTTCTAATTTTAGAGGAACAGGTGTCCCTCCCACAAAATTTATCATCGATTCATAAATCGGAAAGCCCGGGTTCGGATAAATAACTTCATCGCCTTCGTCTACCAATGCAAGCATTGCATAAAACATAACAGGCTTTGCGCCCGGCATCATAACAACTTCATCAGCATCTCTTTGTACGCCTCGTGTGCGCGTGATGTAATCTGCGATAACCTGTCTTAATTCTAAAATTCCGTTTGACGGAGTGTAGCCGTGATCACCTGCTTTTATAGAGGCAATTGCTGCATCGCAAATATTTTTCGGAGTAGGAAAATCGGGCTGACCAATTTCCAAATGCACAATTGTTTTTCCTTCTGCTTCAAGCTTCTTTGCTTTTGCCAAAACCTCGAACGCTGTTTCCGTTCCGAGTCGTGACATTCTGTCTGCTAATTTTATATTCATTCAATTTAAGATATAAGATTTAAGAATTAAGATTTCTTAGTTCTTAACGTTTTTAATGTACTAGCAAATATTGCAGTGAGTTCGTTTGCTTCTACTAATAATTCCTCTAACAAATTACGTTTCATTAAATTTGTTTCCACTAGTAGCTCAAGCCAATACAAAGTTTCATCTGCTTCCTCCATTACAATGTTTATTTTCGATATGAATTCAGCGGTAGATCTTGCCCTGCAAGCTGCTCTGTAGTTTGCTCCTACCGATGTTGCAGACCTAATTATTTGATAACTTATTACATTTGCCGCTTTATTACTTGGCAAAGCATTAACCATATTAATTATTCTTTTAGCAAACTCTTTAGTTCTATTTTTTAATTCATCTTTCGTCATATACTCAACTAAGATAAAAACGATTTAAATTTGCTGTTTCACTTTGGGTATAAAAAATCTTAAATCTTATATCTTAATTCTTAAATACCGTTACTCACCGAGATACGCTTTACGTACCTCTTCATTCTTAGCCAGTTCATCTGCTTTGCCTTCCAATATTATTTCACCTGTTTCAAGTACATAGCCGTAGTTTGCAACTGATAGTGCAAGGTTTGCGTTTTGCTCAACAAGAAGAATTGTAATTCCTGTCGAGTGATTCAGCGCAACTATTTTTTCAAAAATTGTTTTTACGAGTAGTGGTGCAATACCCAATGAAGGTTCATCGAGTAAAAGTACTTTTGGCTTTGACATAAGCGCGCGTGATATTGCAAGCATCTGCTGCTCGCCGCCGCTAAGTGTTCCGCCAAGTTGTTTTATTCTTTCTTTTAATCTTGGGAAAAATGAGAATACAAATTCCAAATCGTCTTTAATTCCCTGCTTATCTTTGCGTGTGTATGCACCCATTAGAAGATTTTCTTCAACTGTTAAGTTTGAAAAAATTAATCTTCCTTCAGGCGACTGGCATATCCCCATCTTTACAATTTTTTCAGGATGAAGATTTGTAATGTTCTCGTTATTATAGGTAATCGAGCCGCCGGCAACTTTTATAATTCCGGAAATCGCTCTAAGCGTTGAAGTCTTCCCTGCGCCATTGGAGCCAATCAAAGTAACAATAGAACCTTCAGGCACTTTCAGATTAATTCCTCTGATAGCTTTTATCGAGCCGTAATGTATTTGCAAATCTTTAATTTCCAGCATGAGTATCTCCTAGGTAAGCTAATATAACTTTCGGGTCGTTTCTTATTTCCTCAGGTTTTCCATCGGCAATTTTCTTTCCGTACTCAAGCACAAAAATTCTTTCGCATACGCCCATCACAACTTTCATATCGTGCTCTATTAATAGAATGGAAATACTGAATAAGTCTTTTATTTTTTTTATGAGATTCATCAGGTCAACTTTCTCAGTAGGGTTCATTCCCGCAGCGGGTTCATCAAGCAATAATAATTTCGGCGATGTTGCAAGCGCGCGAACAATTTCAAGTTTTCGCTGGTCGCCATAAGGAAGTGATACTGCATACTCATCTTTCTCATGAAGCAGGTCAAACATCTCCAATAGCTCATCAATTTTTTTATCGATCTCTTTTTCTTCTTTTGTAAATTTTGGTAATTGTAAAATTGAAGAAAAATATTTTGACTGTACATTTTTTATGAATGAAACTCTTACATTATCTTTTACCGATAACGATTTGAATAATCTTATATTCTGAAATGTTCTGCTAATTCCCTTCTTCGAAACTTCGTATGGTTTGTACGGTACAATCGATTCATTATTAAAAAGTATATCGCCTTCAGTCGGGTCATATACACCTGTAATCATATTGAATACAGTTGTCTTTCCTGCGCCGTTAGGACCAATCATTCCAAGCAATTCGTTTTCTTCAACGGTAGTGCTGACCTTATCTACACAGGTCAAACCGCCGAAGCGCATCGTAATATTATTTAATTGTAATAAGCTCATATCATGTATCTCGTTTTGAAGCTATAGCTATGGAACGTTAAGTTATTTTTTATTTTTATCTTTCTTTAACTTCACCTTAAACCCGAACAATCCCTGCGGGCGTGTAAGCATAATTATTATTAATAAAAGCGCATAGATAATCATACGGTATTCTGAAACACTTCGTAAGAACTCCGGGAGAATTGTTAAAAGCACGGCGGCAATAATTACGCCGATCATACTTCCCATTCCGCCGAGGATAACCATTACAACTATTTCAACTGACTTTAAGAAATTAAAATCTTCGGGGTTGAGATATAAATTAAAATGTCCGTAAAGCACACCGGCTATGCCTGCAAAAAATGCCCCGGTAACAAATGCCGATACTTTGAATTTTGTAGTGTTAATTCCCATCGACTCTGCTGCAATTTCATCATCTTTTACCGAGAGAAATCCTCTGCCGTAAGTTGAGTTAATAAGATTGTGAACATAGTAAACTATTATTGCTACGAATAAAAAAGTCCAGAAGAAATTTGTAAATTTTGGTACTGCATAAAAAATGTTTGGCATATCAACTAAGTCCTGCACCATCTGCGGACTCTTTACTCCGTTTGTATAAATATAAACTCCTCTGAATCCCTGCGACGCTCCGATGACATCCATATTCTGAATTACAACTCTGATGATTTCTGCAAAGCCAAGAGTTGTGATTGCAAGGTAATCGCCTTTTAATCTCAGTGACGGTACGCCGACAAGTAACCCGACTAATGCCGCTGCCGTTCCGCCTGCAAGTAATACGATTATAAAAGTTATTGACTCACCAAAAACTCCTGTACCGAAAGTACGCTGGAAAAATGGAGCGAAGTATGTGGAGAGCGCAATTGAAAGATAGCCGCCGATTGCCATAAATCCGGCGTGACCGAGTGAAAACTGCCCTGTGTATCCGTTTATGAGATTTAAGCTCGTTGCAAGAATCATATTTATGCCGATATAAATAATAACGGTATAAAAATACGGGTCGATAGAACCTGCGAAAAGGTTTATTATGAAAATTACAGCTATGGAGGATAAAAAAAGGAGTTTACTCTTCACTTGCAATGAGGTTTGAAACGTGAAAAATATGTAATATTGAGGTAATTAAAAAGAATAAAAAAAGGTCTTCTAATTTCAGATGTCAGAGTGCAGATTTCAGATTTCAGATTTGGAATTTTTAAAGATTATTAATTCTGCTATCTGTACTCTGAATTCTGACATCCTCAAAATCTATCTCCAGAAATTCACCTTTACACCCAAAGCCATCGACCTTGTTATGTAAAAGAAATTTTTGGAGTATTTAAAATCCAGATTCATTGCAATCTTTCGAGTTATGAGCGAGTTAATCGAAAAATTAATATCTACAGGTGTATAGTTTTCACTTGCATAATTTTTAGAAGCATAGACGCCACCTATGGAATTTGTTTCTCTGAAGAAGTATGGCTTTTCTGCATTAGCAAGCAATCCGTAGTGCACATCAAATGAAGCCTGAGTTTCTTTAGTAGGATTATAAGCGAATGCAAAAATAACAGACTGCGCATATTGATTTTTTGGTGTGTAATAAGGATAATAATCTCCGCCGAAATATGGAATTGAGTTGCCCGTGGCGATTATCTGCGCTTCAGTTCTATCAGAGACAAATTTATCCAGCTTCGAAGTGCTGAAATAAAATTCGTAGCCAAGCTTAAAATCAAAATCCTTTACTTTTAATTTCGGAGAAAGTAAGTAAGCATCAATAGTGGTAACAATATTATCTACCCCGTCAAAAAAAACGGATTCAAATGTTCCTTTTCCATTCCAGCTTTCCTTAGTGATTAAAGTCAAAGAAGATGAAACCGAGTGCGTCATAATAGTTGTATCGATACTTGGCAAGGAAGTAAAATAAGGTTTCCTTTCCCCTCCTAAAGTAAGCAGAATATATCTCTCAGCATATTTATCAAACCTCACTTTTGCAGTTACATCGAACTGTGTCCCGGGATACATTATTAATCCTGCTCCGTAATTTATTCCTACGCCAAAATTTTTATAGAAAGTTCTGTTCTCAACCTGTGCCATGTATATATTAATATTATCACCTTTTGTTTTTTGGAATAGCACAGGACTTATACTTATTTTCGGAGATGAAAGCGGACTGAAGTATATCCCTGCTTCAAGAGTCGGGGATAGTACATTTATAGGCTGACTTGTATTTGTGTATGAAGCCGTCAGCTTTGCCCATTTGGATTTCAGTACAAGAATTTCTGCATTCAACTCTCTTGCCACAATATTAGTCGGGTCTTTACTTAATAGAGTAGAAAGTGCTGAGTAAGATTCATAGTAATCTTCGTTGTATCTGCTAATTTTTGCTTTGGTAAGAAGAGCATCCACGTTGCCGGGCTCATGCACAAGATATTCATTTAATAAAGGAAGCGCATCAAGATATTCATTTATATCAAAGAGCATTTTAGCATACTCAATCTTCAGTGAAAAATTTTTCGGCTGCATTTGCATCGCCTCTCCATACAAATCTTTAAAGGCATCATATTTTTTATTTAAATACGAGACCTGCGCATACAAATGAAGTACTTTAAAATCTTTTGGATTAGCTCTATGGCAGCGTTCAATCAGGACTTGCGCGTCCTCATATCTGCCGTTTGTGGTGAGTTCATTCACGGTTTCAATAACGCTTTGAGTTGACTGCGCCGGTAGGCGGCTGCAAATAAGCGCTATGAAAAAAAATAGAATAAGAAATTTAGTTTTTTTCAAATAGAATCTATTGATATCTAGTAATGAAATCTAAGAAAATTTCGGGGATTAATTTTATTACCGTGCTAATGCAAGATATTAATATTGACTTACTAACACAATTCAAAATATAAATTTGCAGATATTATCCGCCAGCAAATTAAAACACAAAAGCCCTGACTGCGTTTGCAATCAAGGCTTCTTTTTTGTGGGCGATTAAGGATTCGAACCTCAGACCCCTTCGGTGTAAGCGAAGTGCTCTAACCAGCTGAGCTAATCGCCCGAAAATCGGGTAAACAATAAATTACAAATTTTATGGCATTTTTTCAATGGAATTCTTGACATAATTTTAAGGTTTAATGAATTTATATGGATGCTTCACTATTTTTTCAGGAATTTTACACACGAAATCCTATTCTGGCACTTGCAGCAACAGTGCATCTTACCGGATTCGCACTTGCATACTTCCTATCTTTAATCGATAAGCGAAAAATTACAGGCGTTAACATATGGATTAAACCGATGAAGTTTTTTTCTTCCATAGCCATTTATCTCTTCACAATGTGCTGGATTTTATTTTTCATTCCTGTTGATATAAAATGGATAAGCCTAACAATCGCAATAGTAATGTACATAGAAATGTTTCTCATTTCATTTCAGGCAGCTCGGGGAACAACTTCACACTTCAATACAACATCTGCTTTTAACGGTATAGTTTTTTCCATTATGGGAATTGCAATAACAATTAATACCATCCTCTGCGGATATATTTTAATTTTATTCTTCACTAATACAATAAAAATTTCCGAATCATATCTCTGGGGAATCCGGGCAGGCTTACTGATTTTTATCCTCGCAAGTCTCGAGGGTTTCGCAATGGCGAAAAGAAGTTCACATTCAGTCGGTATTAAAGACGGAGGTAAAGGTTTCCCTTTCCTTAACTGGAGCAGAGAAGGCGGCGATTTGCGCATTGCCCACTTTATAGGTATTCACGCTCTGCAGGTACTTCCGATTGCGGGATTATTTATCAAAAATGTTTATGCAATAATAATTATTTCAATAATTTATTTCATACTCGCTGCTTTTCTTTTTCTTCAGGCAATTAAAGGAAAAGTCTTTTTGAAGTTTTCGATAAAAAATAAAGAAGGTATATAAAGCAATTTTTTACTTCACTTTAACTTCAGTAAGCATAAACCTAAATGAATTCTTTTGTTAAGTTTATTAGAAAATTTAAAAAATAAAAGAGCGTGTAATGGATAAATTTATTGAGTCACTTATAAAACGAACAAATTCTGTAGTAAAAAAAACTGAAGAGGAATTCGGCAAACTAAATTCAGAACAGCTTAACAAAAAACCTGCTCCTGATAAATGGAGCATCGGTCAGATATTCGATCACCTTATTGTTTATAACTCAACCTACTATCCTATCTACGAAGAAGCTGCTAAGGGCAAACACAAAAATTCTTTCTGGCAAAATATAAATCCACTAAGCCATTTAACAGGACACCTTCTATTAAAAGCTTTACGAAGTGAGAAGTTAAAAGTAAAAGCCCTTAAAAGTTTTGAACCTTCATCAAGCAAAATTCCCGATACAATCATAAAAGATTTTATCGGTAACACAGATACACTTCTAAAGTATTTCAAAAAAATCGGCAATGACAATGTTAATATAAATAAAACTATCGTCCGCTCCCCTGCCAACAAAATAATAACTTACACTCTGAAAGACTCAATGGATATAAGCGTTACTCATATGGAAAGGCATTTGAAGCAGGCCGAAAGAGTATTGAAGGGATAGTGGCGCCTCGTCCCGATTATCCCGCTTCCCGCTAAAGACGGGACAAGAAAGCGGGATAATCGGGACTCATCCGCTCTCCGCCAAAAAAGATTTTCATTCGAAAATATTTTCTCCGCCAATCTATTTAAATAAAATTGCAGACGAGCGGATGTCCGGCCTTCAGCCGGGAGGCGCCACAAGTTTCCGGATGGAATATTTATATTTTGAAGACTTATCTAAACCCGATTAAATTTGCTATGTAAGCCCCCTCCTTAAAAAGGAGGGGGTAGGGGGTGGTTGACAATTTATTTTAAAAAAATTATCTGCTCTGATTTTCTATCTCTTCCAAAACCTCATTCATGTTTTCATACACATCAGTATTTGTAAACCTTATTACTTTTATTCGCTCTGTTTGCATAAATTCTGTTCTGATTTTATCATACTCTTGCGAATCTTCATTGTAATGTGAGTCCCCATCTAACTCGATCACAAGTTGCTTATCGTAGCAATAAAAATCTACAATGTATTTTCCAATTCCTTGCTGTCTCCTGAATTTTAAATTCAGAAACCTGTTATTCTTCAATTGCTTCCAAAGAAGTTTTTCAGCTTTAGTAGAATTATTCCTTAACTCTTTCCTTCGTTCTTTATATTTATGAAGATTGAAGATTGTCATATTTTAAAATTAATATTGTCAATATCACTTACTTCTTTGTACTTAATTGAGTCTTCTTTATAACAAACTTTATATTTTATAGGAATTAATTCGAAATTATCTTTATCTTCATTAAAAATCTTAAAAGGATTTTTTATAATACCAATCTGGAATTTTTTGTTTTCTACTATATTTCTTATTCTATAAATATAATAATCTTCTCCTTTCTCCCCTGCTTCATCGAGTTCGTTTTTACTAATATAAAATTCTTTTCTATTTCCCTCAGTTGTTTTTACTTCAATAAAAATGCTTTTTGAACCATCTTTATAAGCTTCATATGATTGTACGTCAAATCCCAAAGTTACATTCTCCTCAGATACTTTTTTTACGAGTTTGCTTTCATTAATCAATCCTAAATATTCTAATTTTTGTTTTTCGTACTTAACTACCATTTCTTCTCCAATTCTTCCTACCTCTTCCATACGTTGCAAAATTTCATCAAGTTCATATTTGCTAAGAGTGATTAAGGAACTAATAATATCTTTGGTAATTCCTGCATTGTCTTTATTCTCTTCTGCTAAATTTTTTCTAACTATATCAATTTTATCAAGTTTTCTTACGTTTCTTTCTATATTTGTACATAAATTAAGTTTTTTTTCTTTTATGCTTTTTAAATATTTATCAAATTCTGTTTCATTAGATTGAGTACGTTCCTCTGGATATATAATCTCTGGGATATGAATTTTATCAATTGACGTATCAAGATAGTTAGTAATATCATTTTTGAAATATTTTTTATCAATCGTAATAATGAATTCATCATTAGTATAGTCTATGAACATTTCGTTATAGATACTATCGTAAAGAAGTATGTAATTCTTATTAACTTCAGTATCAGAGAAAATTCCAACACTATAACTTGTTAAAGGTATTGCTTGAAAAAACTTTACTTTCAACAGTATATACTTATATGAAAAATAATCATCTAACTTAAAGTTCTTAACTGAACTGCTTTTAATTATTTGAAGCAAAATATTTTTATAGGGATAGAATTTTTCCTGATAAATTTTTTGATTGCTGAATTCTTTTTCACTTTTCAGGCACATATCAGTTTCCCAAAATTTAGGAGGTTTACTTCTATCTACAATTGAGTAATATTTTCCTTTTCCCTCATGTCCAGGTCTATATTCTATTTCCTTTCCACAATAATAACATGTTTTATAATTTTTCATTAGCGCTCAATTCGTATTTATTTAAAAGTAAAATAGTAAAACTAGATTATTATTTTGTTAGTTATTTTAATGCTTACTTTTAGGAACAATTTTGATAACCACCCCCTGCCCCCTCCTTCTTAAGGAGGGGAACGGGGTGGTTGACTAATATTCCGCCCAAACCAATTTTTGACATAAACAAGAAACATAAAATCATTCTCGTGTACTTAACCCCCTCCTTAAAAAGGAGGGGGAACGGGGTGGTTATCTATTTTTTTATATTTTATTCTTTACTGTGAGTTCTTATGTTATACTAAACAAAAAACTATCATGCTAATCGAAACACTTATATCATATTTCGAAAGAGACATGAACAAGCTTAAAGAAGAGCTTATGCTTTATAAAAACGAAGCTGACCTTTGGATTGTACAAAAAGGAATAAGCAATTCCGCCGGGAATTTATTTCTGCACCTTACCGGAAATCTCAATCATTTCATAGGAGCAGCACTTGGAAACTCAGGATACGTCCGCGATAGAGACAGCGAGTTTACAAATAAAAATGTCCCGCGCGAAAAAATTCTTGAAGGACTGGAGAAAACAATTCCTGTTGTCTTGAATACTCTGAAAAATTTAAGCGAAGAAGATTTAGAAAAAAATTTCCCATTGGAAAAGCATGGCGAAATACCAAAAACCGGTAATATGCTTATTCATCTTCTTACACATTTAAGCTATCACCTCGGACAAATCAATTATCACCGGAGATTAATAGATTAATTGCTCGATTAAAATAAAAAATAAATCAACTGTATCTCCTTAACGTGTTGGGAATAATAATAAAGCGGTTTTTATTTTCCTGCTCGTTAACGTATCTTGAAATCCATAAGCCGTAGTCAGCAGCATCGGATAAGTGTGTAACTTCCCTATCGGATTTATCTATGATAAATTTTTCGCTGCCCTTCTTCCATGTTACAAGTTCCCTGTCCTTAACAGATGCCTTGCATGATTCTGCAATGAAGAATTGCTTCTTCTCAAGCAGCGCATTTACGAAATTTATTCTTTCTCTCACAGGAGGATTTGAACCCTTTAGCACCAGCGATGAGTGCTTATACTCCGCATCAATGAACGCCTTCTGAATTATCTCAAAGTCCGAGTTGTCTCCCGTCGTTGAGCGCGCCGCGCCGGATGCATCTCCCGTTAGTATTAAATTTAGCTCCCTCGCATTTTCATACCGCCGCTGCATGGATTCAATTATCGATTCGCACAGCTCCTTTGTGTTGCTATTCGATATCTTATGCTCATACACCTGATACCTCGTCCTGCCGGTCATTATTAACTCCGCTGCGCACATAGGGTTTACGTTAAAGTCGAAGCTCAGTATCACACGGTTATCATCGCCCTGTGGAACCGCTGCATCAGCAACAACATTCACATTTCTATCGAAGCAATAATACGCAAGGTCGCTTTCGATATTCACAAAGTCGCCCTCAAGATATTGCTTAGCAAGTTTGCTATCGTACTGCTCGTACATATTCATTGCGTAGTCTTCGGGCAGATAGAAATTATCCTTCGTCCTCGCCTTGATAAGCTTGAATCGTTTATTCACCTTCTCTATCCATAGCTCGTGAACAAGTTTATACCCCTCGGGAGTTGAAACAACTGCGCATGTGCCGTGCTCCGCTTTTCTTATGCGTGAAATGCACTCGCGCCAGACCTGCTTCTGCTTGTAATACGGTATCCGCTCGAACTCATCCAAAATAATATCCGTCAGATTTTTTCCCGTCAGTGAGCGCGGCCGCTCGGCGCTTCGGAACATACACGTATGCTGCACTCCGCCGTAAACAATTGTGTAATTTCTTTTCTCCGATAGATATTTCACCGGTATGCCTAGCTTATAAAAAAAGTCATCGAACGTAGGCACAATTATATCCTGTATCATTTCAGTTGTCGGCTCAATCACCATCAGGTCGCAGCTTTTTCCCTGGGACTTTCTGAACTCAATCAGCTTCAGCCATCTTAGCGGAATCGACATCGTCTTCCCACAGCCAAATCCTCCTATGAGGGCAGGGTGTTTTATCTCATCCGGCGAGACATTCGCAAAGCCAAGCTGATGCACAAGGAAGGCATCTGCCTGTGAGTCGATTTTAAAATTGGCATCGCCGCTATCGGCTTTAGGCTTCATTCTTATATTCTTAGATTTCAGTTTTTGTCTTTCGCGGACTTCATACCAAAGCTCGCGGATATCGGGTGTAGTGGGGTCGCTAAGCCGCCGCCATGTTTGAGAGACACTAAGTTTTAATTTCGCGGCAATCTGATTTATCTCCCCTCCGCATTTTACTATCATCTCTTTGATAAACTCGCCGGAATTTATTTTCTTCTCTTCCTTCGTTGCTCTGCGTCTTTCCTGCATAGTTGCCTTCAGCTCGTTATTCTTGGGCTCGTTTATATATCTGCTTAACGATTCCTTCTTAATGCCCGTTAGTGTAATCAAGTTACTATAACTGCCATCGCATCGGGGGATTGCATTTTTAATTTTAAACTCTTTTGTATGCCGTCTTTCGGTGAAGTAGTCGATGCGCTCGCACTCATCAAAGAGGGCTTTGATGTCTTTGTTGTCCTCGCTTCTGAGGTATCTGTTTATCAGAGTGAGGCTGCGTTTAACAAGAGCTGATAGCCTTATTTTATTTCTTCCGCATAGCGGCGCATAGGTACGCAAAAGATTGAGTGTCATCTCGCGCTGCGCGGCTTTTGTAATTTTTGGTTTTTTTGTTTCTTTAGGTTTTTTTACGGATTTTATTTCGGATTTATTTTTTTTCATGTTTTATTTTTTCTTGTCAGCAAGATAAAAATGAAATATGAAGAAAAAAATCTAATGGAACGCATTAGTACTAATAGGTAGATTTTTTTTTAATTGTATTGACAGGTTTGTTCAATTAACAATTAGTAATTAACAATGAGCAGCATGATGATGAATGTCCCCCTCCTTAGAGAAATGAGGGGGCTTGAGCGATTTTTGAGTTTGCTTACGAGATTGTTTTTATTCATGGGGACTTTAAAACTGTCCTCCCCCTTACCAAGGGGGAGTTAGAGGGGGTTTAATGCAGGATAGATTTTCATATCCTGCTATAGACCACCCCCTCCCCCCTCCTTAGAGAAATGAGGGGGCTTGAGCGATTTTTGAGTTTGCTTACGAGATTGTTTTTATTCATGGGGACTTTAAAACTGTCC
>JBBRQV010000048.1:0-19279 GCA_038225955.1 Ignavibacteria bacterium
ACTGTATCTTTAGAATGCCCTGTAGCGTATGTAAAATCGAAAAATGAGGTTGCATAAACACCACGATTGGCATCGGAGACAACCATGTTTAAGTCATCTGTATCTAAACTATATTCCTTTATTATTTTTTCTTTATCTTTTTTCACACTCAAATATAAAGACATTTGTCTAAATTGTCAAGACATTTGTCTCTCCACAATTCTAAATTTTTACAATAATCTTTCCCATTTGCTCCCCGCTGTTCATTCTTAAAAAAGCATCTGCTCCGTTTTCTAAACTAAACTCATTATCTATTATAGGAGAAATTTTATTTACTTCTACAAATTTTATCATTTTATAGCAATCATTATCTGACCCCATTGTTGTGCCAAGTACATTAAGTTGTTTCCAGAAAACTTTTCTCATCTCGAAATTAGTAACAGCCCCAAGTGTTGCTCCGTAAGAAACAATCGTTCCTCCATCATTGCAAATATCCAGACACTTTGCCATAGTTTCTCCGCCTGCACCATCAATGATTTTATTTATTTTTTTAGAGTTAAGATGAATCTCTTTAAACCTTTTTTCCCAGCTGTCGTCTTTATAATTAATGCCGCCAATTGCACCACGCTTAATTGCAAACTCAATTTTTTCATCCGAGCTTGAAACAACAAAAACATTTGCTCCTGCAGCAACTGAATATAGGAGAGCAAACGTTGCTACTCCGCCGCCAATACCTGTAATCAAAACATTATCACCTTTAGTAATCTTTGCTTTTGTAAAGCATGCACGATATGCAGTAAGTCCTGTAAGAGGCAATGCCGCAGCTGATTTTAAATCCAAGTGTCTGGGTTTGAGATAAACATTCTTTTTCGGAACGCAAACATATTCTGCAAATGTTCCGTTATCGGGTAAACCTAAAATTCTAAAATTTTTATTTTGAAAGTTTTCGTTATGACCCCAGTCAATAGTAGGATTTATAAATACTTCATCACCTTCTTTAAAATCAGAACCGTTAGTATCAGCAATAACTCCGGCACCATCTGAGCCAAGAATAATCGGAATCTTTATCCCTGCATACTTTCCCTTTGTAATCCATAAGTCCCGATGATTTAACGAGGCATACTTTATATTTATCAAAATCTCATTCTCTTTCGGAGTAGGCGTACCGATTTCTTTATAAACTAAATTATCTTTTAAATCTATTACGTCTCCGATTTTTTCGAGTACTAAGGTTTTCATTATATATTAAATATCGAGAGTTATTGAAATAGGGCAATGGTCACTTCCGTAAATGTCTGAGTGAATTTCCGCAGCTTTAACATTTTTTACAATGTCTTCGCTTACCATAAAATAATCAATTCTCCAGCCAACATTTCTATCGCGCGCTTTGGTGAATACATCCCAGTAAGTATATTGGTCAGGCTCCTGATTAAAATTTCTGAAAATATCTACATAGCCCATATTAATCAGCCTGTCAATCCACTCCCTTTCAATCGGCATAAAGCCGGAATTTTTTACATTCTCCTTAGGACGCGCAATATCAATTTCCTTATGCGCCGTATTAAAATCTCCTGTAACAATTACTCCTTTTCTCTCTCTGTAATTTTTTTGCAGATAGTAAAAAAGCTCGTCATAAAAATCGAGTTTATACTTTACTCTTTCGGGACCTCTGCCTCCGTTAGGAAAGTAAACATTCGCCAGAACAAATTTATCGTACTCGGTAATTATAGCTCTTCCTTCTGTGTCGAATTCAGCGTGCTCAAATCCCAGCTTAACATCTAAGGGTTCTTGAAGGCAGTAAGTTACAACGCTCGAGTATCCCTTTTTCACTGCAGAAAACCAGTATGACTTATACTTACCAACATTTTTAATTTCATCGCCGAGCTGTTCGGGCTGAGCCTTCGTTTCCTGCAGGCAGATAATATCGCCTTTGGCTTTTTTGAACCAGTCCATAAACCCTTTGTTCTGGATTGCCCGGATGCCGTTTACATTCCAGGAGTAAATTTTCATTTTCATATTATTATGGGTAAAATTTTTTATTTTAATTTTGATGGTCGGAAAAAGGTCGGATTTATGAGCGAAGAACAGTCACGATTTCAGCGGTACATTAATCCGATATTGTAAAAACAGTATTGCAAATTTTAATTATTCATGAATGACGGATTTTTGACGGATTCTTCAAAAATCAGAATTTAGAATTATGAATTAAAAAAAAGTCGCATTATTGTAACATTTTAATTGCATTCTGAATTCTAAATTTTAAATTTTGAATTCAATCTAAAATAACCTTATTTGATTTCTTATTCAAAGTATTTCTACCTATTAGTAGTAATAGGTAGAAATATTTTGAAAGGGGTTGTGATATTGTGGCGCCGCGTTCCGACTCGGTCGGAACCTGCACAAATCAGTAATCAGATAGAATCTGATTACTGATTTGAACAGCCGCCGATTTATCGGCGGGCGGCGCCACATTTGCTTTAAGCAAAACCCATAAGTCCGTGATAAAAAAAGCAATTATAATTGAAAATTAATTTTCGTATTTTACAAAGTTAACTATATCTACTATACTAATATTGACTGACAATAATTTCTTATCGGTTTCTGATTTAACGCTGCTTATAAAAGGCGTGCTTGAAAACAAATTTTCCGAAGTAATTTTTACTGCGGAGATTTCCAATTTCAAGCGGCACTTCAGTTCAGGCCATTTATACTTCACATTGAAGGATGATAAATCGCAGATACCCGCGAAGATGTGGAAGAACAGTGCAATGCGATTGCCGTTCGAACCGAAAGATGGAATGAAAGTTTTAGTTCATGGAAGCATCGATGTTTATATTCCGCACGGAAGTTATTCAGTCATCGTTTCAGAGATGGAACACTTCGGACTTGGCGAGCTTCTAGTAAAACTTGAAAAGCTGAAACAGAAACTTGCTTCGGAAGGATTATTTGACGCAGATAGAAAAAAACCTTTACCCGAATTTCCACGTAGAATAGGTATTGTTACCTCTGAAACAGGAGCAGTCATTCAGGATTTTAAAAGAGTCGCAGCAAAGCGTTATCCAGTTCTTGAAATTTTACTTTTTCACGCAAATGTTCAGGGACAGGGTTCAGTTCAAAATGTTTGCAAAGCAATTGCTGAAGCAAATAAACCGGAATACGATTTAGACTTAATTGTTATAGCAAGAGGCGGTGGTTCGATTGAAGATTTGTGGACGTTCAATGAAGAATCCGTTGTGAGAGCAATTGCAGAGTCTGAATTACCTGTGGTTTCTGCCATTGGTCACGAGACAGATACAACGCTTGTAGATTATGTCTCAGATTTAAGAGCGCCTACTCCATCAGCAGCAGCGGAATTAATTTTACCTGATAAAGTAGATTTACTTGAAAGATTAGCACAGATAGAAAGCATAATAAAAACAAATGTAACAGGTAGAGTTCAAAACATCAAAGCAGTTGTTGAAAGTTTTTCCAAGAGCTACATTTTAAACCGAACAAAAGATGTTATAAACGATAATAAAGTTAAACTTGACGAAATAAGCACAGAACTTCTTGAGCGCGTTAATATGAAATTATTAAACACTAAAAACGTTATACATAACTACGAGAAAATTTTAAACAGTGTAAGTCCCGAAAGCACTCTGAGAAGAGGCTTTGCGATTGTAGAAAAAGATAACAATATTGTTTCAAAGGCAAATAAACTTGTAAAAGATGATAAAGTAGTTTTGAAATTTTATGATGATACAAGAAAAGCAGTAATTCAATAAAACAATTTAATGGCAAAAACCAAAGAAGATACAACCTCGTTTGAATATTCATTCACTAAGTTACAACAGATAATGGAGTCATTGGAAGAGAACTCCGATGAAACTTCATTGGATGAACTTATAAAACATTATCAGGAAGGTTTGCAGCTAATAAAAACCTGCCGCGATAAGCTGAACGATGCAGAGTTGAAAATAGAAAAAATTAATTCAGAAAATTCTAAGTAATATAAGTTAAGAAATAAATTTAAGATAAGATTAAATTAAAAATTAAAACTAAACAACGTGGAAGAATTCGATATTGAAGCGACGAAATTTTTAAAACACATAAATTACCCGAAGGATTTAAAAGGGTTGAACCTCATGGACCTGAGGATTTTATGTGATGAGCTTCGCGGATATTTAATGGATACGATTTCAAAAATTGGCGGGCACTTAGGCGCATCGCTCGGAGTAGTAGAGCTAACTCTTGCTCTTCACTATGTGTTCAACACTCCCGATGATAAACTGTTATGGGATGTCGGGCACCAGGGTTACATACATAAAATTCTCACTGGGCGTAGAGAAGCACTAAAAACAATCAGACAAAAAGATGGCATCAGCGGATTTTTAAAAAGAAGCGAAAGCGAATATGATGTATTCGGTGCTGGACATGCAACTACATCTATCTCAGCAGCGCTTGGCATCGCAACAGCAAGAGATTTCCAAAAGAAAAATTACAAAGTTTGCGCAATAATTGGCGACGGTTCAATGACTGGCGGAATGGCTTACGAAGCAATGAATAACATCGGACTGCTTAAGAAAGATATTATAGTTGTATTGAATGATAACAAAATGTCAATCGCACCTAACGTTTGGTCAATACAAAATTATTTCAACGATATAGTAATAAACGAATCATATAATAAGATAAGAAGTAAAGTCTGGGATATGACTGCGAAGCTTGATAAAAAGACTTCAGACAGATTAAGAAGAGTCGCTGCAAAAGTTGAGGGAGGATTAAAAAGTGTTATTACTCCGGGAATGTTATTTGAGTCACTCGGCTTCCGTTATTTCGGACCTCTGAACGGACACAATGTTGTAAACCTTGTAAAGACATTAGATGAAATAAAAAAAATGTCGGGACCGATTTTGCTTCATGTTATAACTGAAAAAGGGAAAGGCCCATCATACTCAGGTGAACACTTCCAGAAGCTTCATGCGCTAACTCCATTTGATAAATCTACAGGGAAAGAACACAAGAAAGCTACAGTTCCATCTTACACAAGTATCTTCGGTAATGCATTAGTTGAGCTTGCAAAGAAAGACGAAAAAATTATCGGTGTGAATGCCGCTATGCCTGATGGAACAGGTCTAAGTAAATTACAGGAAGCAATTCCTGAAAGATATTTTGATGTTGGTATTGCTGAGCAACATGGAGTTACTTTCTGCGCAGGACTTGCAACGGAAGGCTTTACACCCGTTGCAGCAATTTATTCAACGTTTTTACAAAGAGCGTTTGATCAGATCATTCACGACGTCGCAATTCAAAAATTGCCTGTTGTATTCGTAATGGATAGAGGCGGACTTGTAGGCGCTGATGGCCCTACCCATCACGGCGCATTTGATTTAACCTACATGAGACTCATTCCTGGAATGGTTCTTATGGCTCCGAAGGATGAAAACGAATTAAGAAATATGTTATATACTGCGACACTTTATAAGAAGGGACCAATTGCTTTACGTTACCCGAGAGGAAATGCGCTTGGCGTTGAGATTGGTGAGTTTACGCAAATGGAAATTGGAAAAGGTGAAATTGTAAAAGGAGGAAAAGATATTGCAATTCTTGCCATAGGAAATATGGTTGACTATTCTCTAAAAGCTGCGAAGCTTTTAGAAGAGTACAGCATTAATGCAGAAGTTGTGAATATGAGATTTATAAAACCTCTTGATAGGGAATTATTGTACGATGTATTTACAAGATTCAAAAAAGTTATTACCATTGAAGATAATACAATCGTCGGCGGATTTGGAAGCGCAATATCAGAGTTTGCTGTTCAAAATAATTTCAAGAATGATATTTTAATTCATGGTATTCCGGATAGATTTATAGAGCATGGAAAACCTGAAGAGCTTTACGAAGAATTAAAAATGGATGCAAAAGGAATTGCAGAAGTAACAAGAGAATTTTTTATTAAAAATCAGGAACTGAAGTTTGTTTAAAAAAATAATTCCATATTGCTTAGGTTTATTTTTGATTGCAGGATTCATTGGGTGCAAAGATAGTCCTGTTGAAACTCCTCAGTCTTATGGATTGAAATATGAGAGAGATGGATTGCTTGATAGCATTATTGGTGATTGCAGTACCGTTATTACGCGAGTTGTCTATCTTGACTCTATTGATTTTCGTGGAGCTTCAAAAATAAAGTTTGAGTATAATGCGCACACCGATGCAGATATTTCATTTTTAAGATTTTTTTACTTGCAGGCCGATACAGCAGTCAACGTAATTTCACTCGATGGCAGTAGCCAGATTTCAAATATGAATTCCATAGAAGTTGATGCGCCACAGACGAAACAGTATTTCTATGTCCGCATGGCGCTGCGCTCATCTGTATGCACGGGAGATATTTTTCACATTAAATTAAGAGACCTGAAAGTATATTCAAAATGATTGAACTAAATAATCTCATATTAAGTAATCCACAAGAGGAAACCGGCACAAGCTTTAATAAAGCTGCAAACGATAAAAAAGTTTACATTGAAACATACGGATGTCAGATGAATTTTTCCGATACGGAAATTGTATTATCCGTATTAAGTGATTTCGGTTACAATGAAACTTCCGATATAAACGACTCAGATGTAATTTTAGTAAATACGTGCGCTATCCGCGATAACGCCGAGCAGAGAGTTTATAAAAGACTTGATGACTTAAAGAAACTTAAAAGAACAAACCCTAATCTTGTAATAGGAATCTTAGGCTGTATGGCAGAGAGACTTAGAAGTGATTTACTAGATAAGAAAAAAATGGTTGACCTTATAGTTGGTCCCGATGAATATAGAAAAGTTCCGCATTTAATAGAGAGTGCGATTGAATCAGGCGAAAAAGGTATCGCAGTAAAATTATCTAAAGTAGAAACATACGATGACATTGTACCTGTCCGCAAGGAAGGAATAAGCGCATGGCTTACAATTATAAGAGGATGCGATAAATTCTGTACGTTCTGCGTAGTACCGTTTACTCGCGGAAGGGAGCGCAGCAGAAATTATAAAAATATAGTTGATGAAGCAAAGATGCTTTTTGATAGCGGAGTAAGAGATGTAACTTTACTTGGGCAAAATGTAAACTCGTATGCCTATGAAGATATGGATTTTCCTGACTTGCTAAAAGCAGTTGCTAAAGGTGTTCCTGAATTGAGAATTCGTTACTCTACTTCTCACCCATACGATTGTGATATAAAATTACTTGAGACAATGGCTGAGTATGATAACATCTGCAATTATCTTCACTTGCCGGTGCAGTCAGGCTCAGATAGAATTTTAAAATTAATGAACAGGCTATACTCGGTTGACCACTATATGAAAGTTATGCAGAAGGCAAAAGATTTAATGCCGGGCATAGGGCTTTCAACGGATATTATTTCCTGTTTCCCATCGGAAACTGAGGAAGACCATAAGATGACATTGGATTTAATTAAAGAAGTAAGATACGATGGCGCTTACACTTTTATTTATTCTCCGAGAGAAAATACAAAAGCATACAGAATGCCGGATAGACTGAGTGATGAAATAAAAAGAGAAAGAATGGATGAATTAATTTTTGTTCAGAGACAAATTTCATCGGAGATACACAGAGCTTTGATAGGAAAAGAAATGGAAGTTTTGATTGAACATCTTAGTAAAAAATCGGATGAGCAGTTCATGGGAAGAACTGATTGCAATAAATCAGTAATCGTTCCGAAAGATGTTACAGTTGTAAACGAAAGCGGTGAACTAATCAAAACGAAAGAGTGTAAAGTAGGCGATAAAGTAAAAGTAAAAATCCTGAAAGCAAACTCAGCTACATTATTCAGTGAACACATTATAAATTGACAGTCTTAATAAATTTATTTGGATTTCTCGTAAGGCTATTCCCATTGAGTATAGTCCAAAGGTTAGGTTTAGCCTTTGGACTTTTTCTTTTTTATATAATTCCCGTAAGAAAGAAAGTTGCGCTGTATAATTTAAATCTTTGTTTCCCCGAAAAAGGCACTGAATGGAAGAAAGAGATTTTACGTGAGTGCTACATTAATCTTGGAATAAATATCTTTGAATTATTTTATCTTCCTAAGGTGGATAACATTGCAACTGATAAATTGATTAAAGTTAACAATGAAGAAGTTATAGAAGAGGGCTTAAATAAAAATAAAGGAATGATTGCAATGAGTGCGCATTTTTCCAATTGGGAATTATTTGCTTATGCATTTCCATATTATGCTCATCATAATCTGAACTTAGTTGCAAAGGAGCAGGCAAGCAGCGGAGCAAACGAATACATTATGAATTTAAGAAAAGCTTCAGGAAATTCGATTGTAAATCTCGGACTTGGTATTAAAGAAGCATTCACAAAAATAAAAGAAGGTGAAATTGTAAGTTTTCTCATCGACCAGGCAGCACATAGCCAGTATGCTGAATATATAAAATTGTTTGGAATTGATGTTCCTGCTTTTCCGGGTGCTGTGAAAATTGCTTTGCGAACAGGGTGCGAGCTTGTCTTTGCCTATGGAATAAGAAAAGATTTTAAGTATGAAATTTTTATTGAAAGAATTAATACAACTGCCTACGATGTTAAACAGGAAAGTGATGTAAACGCTTTAGTGCAGCTTGTGAATAAAAAACTGGAGGAAGTTATACGGAAATATCCGGGGCAATGGTTATGGTTTCATAAAAGATTTAAAGATGCGAGGTTTAACTCATGAGTAAAAGAATTTTAATAATACAAACTGCATTTCTCGGTGATGTTATTCTTACTCTGCCTTTAGTACAGGTGTTAAAGCAAAATCTACATGATAGCAAGATAGATTTTTTGTGTATTCCCTCTACAGCGGTTTTATTTAAGCATAATCCTTTAATAAGTAAACTAATTATATATAATAAAAGAGGCGGTGATTCGTTCAGACGGATAAAAAAAGAAGTGAAGCATAAATATGATATAGTAATTTCGCCGCACCGCTCTGTACGCTCAAGCTTAATCGCATATTTTTCTAAAGCAAGAAAAAGAATATCGTTTGATAAATCTTCTTTCAATTTTTTTTTCACAGATAAAGTGAGGTATGTTTCAGGCATACATGAGATTCAGAGAAATCTCAGCCTTCTAAGACCTTTAGGAATAGATGAAAGCAATATTGTTAAGCCTGAATTATTTTTAGATATAGATGAAAGAAGTAAAATTGCTAACATGTTTACTGATGAAAAAATAAATAAAAGTGATGATTTGGTTGCAATCGCTCCCGGTTCGGTGTGGTTTACTAAAAGATATCCGAAAGAAAAATTTGCTGAACTTTTAAATTTATTGAAGAATACAAACTCTAAAATATTTTTAATCGGAGGTGAAGCTGATAGTGAACTTGGAAAATTTTTAATTTCAAACTATGAGAACAAAAATATTATCAATACTATTGGAAAGTTAAGTATCTTAGAATCTGCCGAGTTAATACAACGCTGCAGAGTACTGCTTACAAACGATTCTGCTCCACTTCACATTGCAAATTCTGTCGGTACTAAAGTAATTTCTCTGTTCGGAGCAACGATACCGCAGTTCGGGTTTTTCCCTTATGGCGAGAATGATATTATTCTGGAAACGGAAGGATTAGCTTGCAGACCGTGCACTATACACGGAGGTAAAACTTGTCCGATAAATACCTTTATTTGCATGCACAATATTAAAGAGCAGACGATTTATGATATAATTGCTCCAATAAATTTAGCTGGATAATGAACACACCATTAAAAAAAACAAAACTTCTTGCTACCGGTTTATTTCTCGTAATGGTATTATTTTTCATTATCAGCACGATTTTTGAAAATAAATTTTTCTTTCTTGCCTATGTAAAAGCATTTAGTGAGGCAGCAATGGTCGGTGCTCTGGCAGATTGGTTTGCAGTTGTTGCATTATTCCGCTATCCGCTCGGATTAAAAATCCCGCACACAGCAATCATTCCTAAAAATAAAGACAGGATAGGGGAGAATCTTGCGCAGTTTGTAAGAGAAGAGTTCCTGACCGAGAATGTTATCTCGCCTAAAATAGAAAAGCTTAATGCTTCCTCTATTATCGCAGAAAAATTATCTGATGAAATTTTTGTTTCACGGATTATAAATAATATTAGCAGTTACATTCCTGAATTTATTCAAAAGCTTGAGGATTCCGATGTAAAACTTTTTTTGCAGGAAAATATAATTGAGAAAATAAAAAAAATAAATCTTTCATCATCACTTGGAAGCATTCTGGAATTTGTTTTTTCAAATGGCAAAGATAAATTAATAATAGATGAAATCATAAATATTACAATCGGACTTTTAAATAATAATGAAGATAAAATAAAAGAGCTTATAAAAAAAGAATCGCCATGGTGGATTCCATCTTTTATTGATAATTCTGTTTATAAAAAACTTGTAGTAAGAATCAGAGAATATCTTGAAGAATTAAAGTATAATGAAAACAGTGAGAACAGAGAGAAGATTCTTTCTAAAGTAAATAAAGTAATTAATGATTTAAAATCTTCAACTGAGTTTCACAAGAAAAGCGAAGAAATAAAACAGAAAATATTCAGTGATGAAACTATTACAGATATTTTAAGTAAACTTATATCTGATTTAAAGAGAAAAGTATTAGAAGATTTAAAAAAGGAAAATTCATTTATCAAAGACAAAAGCGCTGAATTTATTCTTTCTTTGGGAGTTTCTTTTGCAAAAGATGATGCACTTAAAACAAAGCTGAATAAATGGATAAAAGATTTTTCAGTTAACGTATTAGTTTCTAACGCAGCAAGTATCGGTTCGGTGATTTCTGATACATTCAAATCTTGGGATGCTGATGAAGTAAGTGATAAATTGGAAAATCAGGTGGGCAAAGATCTGCAGTTCATTCGAATTAACGGAACAATAATCGGCGGTATTGTAGGACTTGTTATCTATTTTATTTCAGCACTTCTAAAATAAATTAAGCTAGAAATTCGGAGAGTCTTTCTTTAATTTCGCTTTCACTAAAAGCCTTTTCATTTTTATTCATCTCGCCGATTACTTCTTTCAAAACTTTCTTGGCTTCTTCCTTAGTTGAGTCTTTTAAAAACCCGTCGAATACAGACTCGCCATCCATAGCGCGATTTATTTCTGTCTCTTTATTGTGCTCATTGAGTTCAGTGTATATAATTACTTTAAATTTTTTATTGAAATCTTTTTCTCTGTAGATTTCAAACATAGACTTTGCCGATACTACTGCCATTACTGTTTCCTTAAAATTCGTTTAACATATTTCCCAAGTAAATCAAATTCGATATTTATAATATCGCCTTCCCTGAGGAATTTAAAATTTGTGTGATTAAATGTGTGAGGTATGATGGAAATTCTTATCGTAGTATTCTTATTTCCTTCTTTAACAATCTCTGCAATCGTAAGGCTTACCCCATTTATTGAAATAGAGCCTTTATAAATAACATTGTCCGAAAATTTATTGGAGAACTTAATAAAAAACTCCCAACTGTCTTCGTTCTCAATTACTTTCTCAATTAACCCGATTGAATCTATATGTCCCGAAACAATGTGCCCATCCAGTTTGGAATTCATTGTCATACTCTTTTCAAGATTTACGTATAATCCGTTTTCCAATCTCCCAAGGTTCGTTCTCTTAAGGGACTCCGAAATTGTAGTAAAATCAAAACTATCATTAGAATAGCTCTCAACAGTCATGCAAGCTCCGTCAATAGATATACTATCACCGATTTTTACATCGTGTAAAAAATCTTCCTGCGAGTTAACACTGAATTTTTTTGAATCACCTTTATCGGTGACTGAAAGTATCCTGCCTGTATCCTGTATTATTCCTGTAAACATTATTTTTTATAATAGAGTAAAATATCATTATCTAAATTTTTTTGATATTCAAATTTTAAGTCCTTTGCTTTATCAAGATTTTTAATTTTAAAACCGACGAACGGTTTTAATCCATCTCCTATTATCTTCGGAGCTATGAAGAAATATAAATCATCAAACAAATCTTCCTCTACAAACTGTGAAAATAAATTTGCGCCGCCCTCTACCAGTACACTATTAATTTTAAGTTCGTATAATCTTTTAAGAATTTTCTTAAGTGTGATTTTATTCTTTATATGAATAATATTTCTCTTGGAATCTTTTTCATTTGAAACTACATAAGTCTTATCCTTATTCTCATCTGAAAACAATTTCAAGTCACTGGATAGCTTTAAATTCCTGTCTATAACTATTCTGTATGGATTTCTCCCTTCAACTTCTCTTACGGTTAAATCAGGATTATCATACTTTGCAGTATTTTTCCCTATGAGAACCGAATCATATTCACTTCTCAATTGATGTACAAATTTTCTTGACTCTTTATTGGTAATGTACTTGGATTTATGATTACTTAGCGCAATTACTCCATCTATACTCTGCGCAATTTTTAGTGCTACGTAGGGTCTTTGCTCTGTTACATACTTTATAAAAAATTTATTCAGCTCAACGCATTCTTTTTCTAAGAGACCAACCGTAACTTTAATTCCGTTATCTTCTAATTTTTTTATCCCTTTTCCATTTACTTCATCATAAGGGTCTTGTATACCTATGAAAACCTCGGTAATTTTTTCTTGCACAATTAAATCTGCGCAAGGAGGTCTTTTACCTGTATGAGAGCATGGTTCAAGATTTACATATAGCTTTGAGCCTTCAAGAGAAAACCCTTTTTTCTTAGCATTTGCAATTGCATTTGCTTCGGCATGAGGTTCGCCGTATTTTTGATGCCACCCTTCGCCGATTATTATATCATCTTTAATTATAATGCAGCCGACTAAAGGATTCGGCGAAACATTCCCTGCTCCTTTTTTTGCAAGACCAATACATCCCAGCATTACTTTTTCATCAAATGTCATTTTGTGTTTTTAAGTTTGTTTGTTACGCTGTCGGATAAATTTCTATAGTAAACATAAGAAGGTACATCAAATTTCATGACTATAAAATTTTGTTTTATTGCGCGTTTGTAAAAATCAGAATCTGCCGAATATTTATTGTTGAATCCTTTTAACTTCATAAAAACTTCTCGTTTGCCGAACAATGTAGCGCCAATTATACAATCATTAATATGAATTAGTTTTTTCTTGTTACGTGCATCAGGAAGAAACATATCTTTTTCTTTCCCGATTAATTCAGCAGGGGAGTGTAGGAAATCTATATTCGGATTTTTTTTCATAAAATCTACCCTTGAACTTAAATGATGCTTCTTATATTCATCATCAGAATCCAGCAGTGTTATATATTGACCTGTAGAAAGTGAAAGACCAGAGTTTACAGATAAAGGATTTTTCCTGTTAGAGTGCCTTATATATTTAAAGTTAGTATATTTTTTTAAGTAAGAAAAAATTATTTTTTCCGATTCGTCAGTACTTCCATCATCAACAATTATTACTTCATAATTTTTATACGACTGCTTTAGAATAGATTCCAGGGCACGCGAAAGAATTTTTTTTCTATTATATGTTGTGACAATAATCGAAACCGTATATTTTTTGCTCTCTATTTTCATTAACTAATTTACTTTTATCCATTGCTTTGGGTCCAGCGCACGGCTCCATCTCCAAAGCTCAAAATGAAATGATTGCCCATTCTCATTATCAGATGTATTCGCAATTAGTGTCCCTGCTTTTACAATATCGCCGGGCTTAACTTTTATGCTTTCTATAATTCCATAAACGGATTTAATTCCTTCACCGTGATTTATAAAAATTACATTGCCGTACATTGGCAAGAAAATAATTGATTCAACAGTACCTGATGCAATAGCTTTAACTTCAGAACCTTTTGCGATAGAAACATCAATGCCTGTATTATAAGAATAAATTCTGTGATTCAAATCAAATCCTAAACCAAAATTTTTTAAGATAAATGTACTTAGAACAGGAACAATTAATTTTCCCTTCAAAGTTGATACAGGCTGGCCTTCATAGGTAATATTCTGGTCGAGCGTGACGTAGTGGTCGAATGATTTATCTGCAAGCTGCTCTTCTATTTGCTTAATACTTTTTGCAACAAAATCTTTCCTTCGGCTTAATTCTTCTATCCGGTACTTCAAACCCTTGACTTTATTTTCAAATTGAATTTTTTTCTCCAATAAGGTCTGTTTGTCTTCGGTTTTACTTTCAATTGTTTTCATCTTCTGCCCGTACGAAAGCGAAAGTATTCTCTTTGCCTCCGTTAAAACTTTTTGTTCTTTGCGGATTTTATCAAACTCCGATTTTCGAATCTTTGTTGCTTTTTCAAGATAGGCGAGTCTTACATAAAAATCGTTAAGTGATTTTGAACTGAACAAAAGTTCGCTCTCATAATTTTGTCCGTTTTTATATAGCCATATTATTCGCGCACCGAACTTCGCTTTTATTTTAGTAAGCTTGTCATTAACTTTTTTTAACTGCTCATCCATTAAAATTAAAGCGCGCTCTTCTTTCAGTGTATCGGGCTGTACTTTTTTAAGCAAATCGGCAACGGCAGATACCTGTCCGGAATAGTTTTTAAGCTGTTCGTTATTTAGAGAAATAGCACTGTTCACATCAAGTATGTCTTTTTCTATCTTGGCAAGCTCCTGTTTGTATATTTCAAGCTGATTGGTTTTATCTGTCCTGAAATCAAAATCGACTAATCCACAAAAAAGAAATATTGAGAAACTCAATAATAAAATTTTATAGTTAAATATTTCGTTATATGTTCTTATCTTCAACAAACCTCAAATATACATTTATATGAAAAAAATTTACAAATTTATTTTTGTTCTGCTCCCGCTTTCAATTCTATTCAGCTCATGCCTTGATATTTCAAGGAACATAAAGCTGAACAAAGACGGTTCTGGCACAGAAGTAATGACAATTGACCTAGCACACAGTTTCTTTCAAACTATAAATGACCTGGCTGCATTAGATACTATAAAGAAAAAACCTAATTTCGATGACAATGAACTTACATCTAAAATAAAAGAAAATCTGGAAGAAAATAAAATTATTAAAGTAAACGACGTTGCTACAAAATGGAATCAGGACTCTTCTAAAACATTTATAATAGATTTTAGCTTTAAAGACATTTCTGCCGTCGCTTTAGCTTTTGATAACGGAGAAATAAGCCATACTGAAAAACAATCTGTTACAACTATGAAAGAACAAGACGGGAAAATATTGTTCAATTATACTTTGTTCAGCGAAGTAAACAATCAGGATAGTTCCTCAGCTAAATTATCTGAAGTAATCTTCGGCAATAAAAAGTATATCATGACAATTGAATTTCCTTACGATGTATTAAGCTCAAACGCAAAGACTACCGATGGAAGAAAATTAACATGGGAAATTCCAATGAACGCTTTAACAAAAACTCCTACTATAGAATTTAACGCTGAACTTAAAAAATAATAAATTCTAAAATTACCACTGAATAACTTTTGCTGACTTGGGGTATTTAATTTTTGCGTTTAGATATCCCTTATTCAGTTCCTTTGAACTATAATCCAAAAATACATATTCTTTACTTAGATTCCTCGAAATTTTGATTTTGCTTGGAAAGTAGAAGCCATCTACTTCGGTAAAATTTTCATATTCCACTACCATTTTTTCTGTACCGTCTTTCTCGTAAACATTGTACTGCTTTATATATTTTTTTTCAGGGTGAATAAAATATTTTTTTGTTTCATCACCGGATTTTTGAAGCAGCATGATGTAGCCTTCGCTTTTTCCTAATGAAAAATTCTCTGAGTTTGTATCCGGAAAATTGTATGAGCCTGAAAATCCATTTATGAAATCATCAAATTCCAATTTCAATCTCATCACAGCACGTATATTCGCCGTATTAGTAGGGGCTATTATAACTTTGTTCTCCTGTATATTGTAGTACGTGAAGCTTTTTCTTTCTAATAAAATTGCAGCTATGCTTACGCCAAAAGGACCTTCCAGTTTTATATAGAGGCTATCAGGCTTTACAATGCTCAATGAAAATGAACCGGATGTGCTCATATCGGGCGAGTCAATTGAAATAACTCCTTCGCCCCGCATAGATTTCATTTTCTCAGAATTTTTATTTATTGAAGAGATTATTTCACTCACTGAATAATCCTTTTCATTCATAGATGTGCTTCCTGCTGAACAGGAATAGAAAAATGCCAGCGGAACAGTAAGTAAAAGTAAAAAAAACTTACTTATAAAATATTTATTTTGTACACTCAATTAAAAACCTTTCTAGTAAATTTTTTGATGCTTTATCTTCGTAGTTTAAAAATCTTTCGGGGTGATACTGAACTGCCATGAGGAAATTTTTATCTTTCTTATCTGCGTATTCAATTGCTTCAATCACGCCGTCACTTGCTTTTGCAGTTACCATTAATCCTTCGCCAAGTCTATCGATTGATTGATGATGCGAACTTGTAACATCCACTTTATCTGATTGAATAACTTCTTTAAGTAGTGTACCTTCGAAAATATTCATATCATGAATTCTATCTACATCCTCAGAAATTTTTTTGTGATTTACGTGTCGAATTTCTTCAAGATCAAATATGAGACTTCCTCTGAAGTAAACATTAAGCATTTGCAGTCCGCGGCATACACCAAGTATGGGTTTGTTTTGCTGAATGGCTTTTTCAATAAGGCGCATTTCAAATCCGTCCCGCTCAGGCTCGTAAGTTCCTTTTGTTTCGGGAGTGTCCCAGTCGCAGTAAACTTCGGGGTAAATATCCACTCCGCCGGAAAGTATAAGCCCGTCGCAGTCGTCAAGTTTCTTAAGGTCTTCTTCGTTATTTTCAAAGTCGAGTACAATGTAATCGACTTTATTATGCTCAAGCCAGTTTATATAGCGCTCGAATTTTGATTCTGATTTTGAAATTCCTATTATCATTTATAAAATTACTTCCTTAATTTTATTTTCAAAAATATCTTTTCCTTTTTTGAACTGAACATCTATTTTAAGGCAAACAATTTTATACTCTTTAAATAGATTGTTCATCTTTTTTAATTTCACGTAATCTTTTTCGGTAACCACGATTACCTTTTCCTTATCAATTCCGGTAAAAAGCTTATGCAATTCATCTTCATTAAAGTCATGATGGTCGGAAAATTCAAACTTCCTTAAAATATTTATTTTATCTCTATTAATAAGTGAATAAAATGAGTGGGGATTTGCAATGCCGCAAAGTGTATATACTGCATTATCTAATTGAACTTTTGAATTGGTGGAATCGTAGTAACCTTTGTTTACGTATTTGATAGAGAGAGAGTCGTTTAATTCGATAAGCTGCGCCTTATTATTTTTTATAACAAGTGATGCTCGTTTAAGACCCGATTTACTTTCTCTTAAATTTCCTGCAGGGAGTAAGATTTTGTCAAATATGCTATCCGGATTTTCAGTCAGCACTATATCAATGTCGCGATACAATTTCCTGTGTTGAAAACCGTCGTCAATTATTATTACGTCAGGGTTGTATTTTTCGGCAACACTTTCTGCCAATAAATATTTTTTGTCACCCGATGCTAAGACAAAATTCGAAGAAATATTTTTTAATCTGTTAAAAATTAAGTAGGGTTCATCGCCGAGTTTTTCAATAGAAGGTGATGCATTATTGCCCTCTATAATATGAGCGCCTTCATCCGAAGTTTTTTTGTAACCGCGTGAAACAATTGCTATTCTTAAATTTTTTCTTAATAAAAACTCAGCAAGATAAATCGTGAATGGTGTTTTCCCTGTGCCGCCTGCAGTAATATTGCCAATGGAAATAATGGGAATCTTTAATTTCACCTGCCTTATTAAACCCATATCATAAAATTTATTTCTGATATACACAATTATAAGAAATATTAAGCTGAAGGGGAGCAATATTAAGCGCATGTATTTCACAATTCAAATGCTAATTTATTTTTAAATTCTTTTAGCTTCATTTCATCTAAATATTCATTGTAAAAATATTCATTCCCAAAGTGAACTTCGCATTTTGAAAACGGATAGGGGATTTCAAATTTATCCCAGCTTTTCTTAAGTCTCATTTTACTTGCATGCGTAACTTTTATCGGAATGATGGGCACATTGCATTCGTTTGCTACTATCAACGCTCCGTTTTTTATTTCTTTTGCAGGCCCACGCGGGCCATCGGGTGTTATTACAATTGCATATCCTTCTCTTGCTGACTCAATTAATTCGTTCAATGCTTCTTTACCACCTTTGGAGCTTGAGCCGCGCGATACTTTATAATTCCATGTTTTCAAAAGCGCTGACAGAATTTCGCCGTCCTTGCTTTGTGACACTAATGCACATGATTTTTTATTTTGGAATAAACTCCATCCAACCAGCATTTGTGAGTGCCAGAAAATAAAAACTCCATTTTTATTTAACGCGCCTTCGTTAGTGATTTTTATTCTTAAAGTGCTTACTAATAATTTTATTAAGAAGGGGAGTAATTTATATTCTAAAAATTTCTTCAATATTATTATAAGTAATGAGAAATTATTCCGGCAGCATTTTTAGATGCATTTTTGTCAGTGAGTATCTCTTTCATTCCTTTAAAATCAGATTTCATTTCTACTATGTAGTTTTTATCAGTTAAAATCTTTTTTGCTTCATTAAAAACATTCTCCGAAGTCATATTGTCCTGAATAAATTCTTTAACAGCTTTTTTATTAAGGAGTATATTTATCATTGCAAAATTGTCGATTCGGACGAGATTTTTCCCTATGAGATAGTTCATTCTTCCGGCTTTGTAACCTGAGATAAATGGAACTTCAAGCAATGCACACTCCATTGAAGAGGTACCAATTTTTGTAATTACTAAATCGGAATTTAAAATCGTTTCATACAAAACTTCATTAGAGTTGTTAATAATAAAATTAAAATTTTCCGTTCCTTTAAATGCTTTATAAAATTTAGCAGGGAAGTTATCCGAACAGATTACATTTATCTTTGCGCTAAACTCCTTGATTAAATCATTTCCGGCTTTTATGAATGTCGGGAAAATTCTCTGCACTTCTTCCTTACGGCTTCCGGGCATTAATGAAATTATTTTTCTGTCAGTTTCTTTTTTTTTATTCTGCTGAAGGTATTCATTTATTCTGTTGTTCAATGGGTGCCCGACAAATTCTGCATCGATACTTTCTTTCTCGTACATATCTTTTTCAAAAGGAAAAATCACGAGCATTTTATCGATTAGCTTCTTTATTTTTTTTATTCTGCTGTAGTGCCATGCCCATAACTGTGGGGAGATGTAGTAAACAATTTTGCCTGTGTAGAACGCACGGATTTTTTCTGCAAGCTTTATGTTGAACCCCGGAAAATCA
>JBBRQV010000049.1:0-18923 GCA_038225955.1 Ignavibacteria bacterium
ATATAAGACTGCATGTAAAAGTAAGAGTAAACAATCTATATGTTCCACCGCCTGCAATTATATAATAGAATAAAGTAATTCCTGAAATCGATAAGAAAACAAATGCAGATATAAAAACATTTTTCCGCGGATAAATTAGAATAAAAATTGCAATTAGTCCACAGAAATATATAGAATAAAAAATTCCACAAACTAATGTAGATGAATCTAATGAATAAATAAACGTTCCTGAATCTACAGGAAGGAAAGTAAACAGCAAAGATTTTGTAAATGCGGTTATAGTGCTAAAAACTTTAAAATTATCGAATACAGATTTATTGCTTATACCCGCAACAATGCTTCGCAAAAAAACATAAATAATTAATATGATGATTTTGCTTTTAAAAATTTTAAGCAGAAATTTAAATAGCTCAGGGGGTCTGTTCCGCAGCCGGTAGATAAACCAAAACAAAAGAAACTCCACTGCAAACCAGCATGTTGCATTTTCTTTTGTCAACGTCCCTGTTAGAAATAATATTGAACTTATCAACAAATAATAAAAAGTCTTCCGCTCAATATATAGGAGTGAAAAATAAAAAGATGTCAGACAGAAAAAAATCACAGCAAGATCCATTCTCCCTGCTGCCCATCCAACATTAGCAACATTTGCAGGGTAGAATAAATAAAAAAACGGAAGCATAAAGTATATTTTACTCTTAAAATTAAAGATTTGCTGAATTTTTTTGAATACAACTATTAACAGAGCAAAATTAATTATATGATTTAACTGAGCAGCAAGTGCCCATAGCCAAGGTTTCAAATCAAAAAAAAGTGAGGTGGTATAAAAGATGAGGGAGGAAAAAGGTCTGTACCTGAATGAATCAACGCCTGCCGTTGGGATTAATTCTTGTAAACCGTTTTCCCAAAAAGTAAACAAAGGAAAAGGATGTTTCAGGGAATAGAATATTATCATCAAATCATCATTTAAAAAGACGAAGTTCTTTATCAAAGGTATATTTATGTAAAGATATCCTGCAAACACAACGGTAAAAAACAAATAATATTTCAGTTTTCCGTTCAACATTAAATCATCGCTTTATAAATTTTTGTGTATGAAGAAAAAATATTTTTCCAGTTAAGCTGCTTATATATTTCAGTTGCTCTTTTAGCAACCTCACTTCTCAAATTATCGTTTTCCAATAATAAATTTATTTTATTTACTAACTCATTTTCATCTCCGTGATTTACAATAAATCCATTTGTACCTTCTTCAATCAGCTTTGATATTCCTGTATTGTTTGTAACAATCGGGACAAGCCCAAGTGCCATGCATTCTGCCGCGGCTATTGAAAACGTATCATAGTAACTAGATGAAATAAAAATGTCTTTATCTGATAAAAAATTTACAAGAAAACCTTTATTCATTTTTTTTACCGGAATGATGCTGACATTACCAACTTCATTTTTGTAAATGCCGGTGTTAAAATCTCCTATTATATACAGAGTACAGTTATGTTCTATCTTATCCAAGCTTGAGTAAAGAAATTTAAAGTCCTTATCCTTCCTTTCGCTATCACCTATGAAAACCAGAGTGGGAGTTTTGTTTTTTTCAGCATTCTTATTTTTAGAACAAAATCCTTCATCGATCCCATTATTGATGAATTCTATGTTGCTATCATGAATATGGTACAGTTTTCGTGCAATGCTTAACTGATACTCAGATAAAAATAAAAGCTTATCGCTTCTCTTCATAAATATTTTTTCACAAACTGCATCTTTCTTTTGCAAGGATGATGAAATATTTTTGAATTTCTCGTTCTCATATACCGCGACCCCGTGTACATTATATATAAGTTTCACTTTGGAAAACAATTTATATAGATAAGCTAAGACACTAAATCTTTCAAAAGTAATTATGTGTATAATTTGAGGGCTGAATTTAATTATAAAGGGAAGAATTCTTAACAACCCGAGCCTGTAAATTTTAAGTTCTTCAGCTGATTTTATTGAATCATAACCAAACAACTTTTGTAAAATTCCATACTGCGAACCGTCAAAAAAATACTCTATGAATACAGCTTCATTTTCTATTGAAGATTCATGAAAAATTCTTTTTGCAACTTTCTCAGGACCGGTTAATTCTTCCGACTGGTTGTATCTCCCTATGTAAAGTATCTTCATTTTGCCTTAAGAACTTTAAAAAGATAAAAGCACTCTATAAGCAAGATAACAACTTCAGTAACAAATGTTGCATAGCATGCAGCTATAAGTCCAAGCCTTGGGATTAGTACAATGTTCATTATTACATTAACTATTAATCCTGCTGCAGTTGCAATGAGAACAAAATTAAATTTACCAAGCGCATTTAGTGTAATTCCTGTGAGATTATTCAAAGCTAAAGGTATTACTGCAAAGCTTAGAAATTTTAATAACTCAACAGAAGCAGAATATTTTGACGAGTAAAAAAATATCACAAGAAAATCTGGAAGAAAAAATAACAGAAGTGAGCAGACTAAACTAATGGTAAAAATTGTAACTGCATATTTGCGCAAAAATAATTTTATCGATGAAATTTTTGAACTAAGATACGATGCCTTTGAAAACCCTTCGATTAAAATAAATGAGAATGAAAGAGTTGATGCCTTTAATAAACCATATGCCACATTGTATTTACCTGTATCAGAAAATCCAAGTATTTTTGAAATGAGAAGGACATCTATTCTATCATATAATAAATTCACCAGTACAATTATTGCAAGCGGAGCAGAGATTTTAATTGCGCCGGATAGCATTCTAAAATTCACAGTGCTGTTATCCTGCTTGAAATAATTACTCCTTAAATAGAAGAACAACAAAATCGAATTAATGGAATATGAAATAAATAAAACTATGGCGACATTTTCAATAGTGAATTCCTTTTTCAAAAGATATGCTATAGGAAAAAATACGAATACACTCCGTGATATTAAAAGAAAATAAAACTGAGATTTAAAATTTCTTAAGCCGGAAACAATTTTGCTCATTAAATTCAAATATAAACTCAGATATGATGAAGCGAGAATTGCAAAGAAAATTACAGGAGATGAAAAAGGTTGAAATGATTTTGAATAGAAATAGCAAATAAAAATATACACCGGAAAAATTACGACATATAGAACAAGAGTCGTTTTATAAAGCGAGTGAATATTTTTTAATCGTGATACTTCTCTCTGAAAATATACGGGCAGACCGAAATCAAAAAAAGAAACAATAATATAGGATAAAGCAATTAGAGCAATCAATTCACCATATTCTGAAGTAGAGAACTTCCTCGCAACATATAGGAACAACAAAAACGAGAACAACTTATCGAATATATTCTGGAAAAAATTGAACTTACTGCTGGAAAAGAATTTGGAAAGGGTCTTCAATAAGAAAGTAATAAGAGTGGGATGATTATAAGACTATAAGTTTATTTTTAAAGAGCTAAACTTTTTTAATTACTTTAGCAGGGTTTCCTGCTACTATAGTACCGGGTAAAACATTTTTTGTAACTACGGAACCTGCTCCAACTGTTGCATTCTCACCAATGGTTACACCGCATAAAATTGTAACTGATGAACCAATAGACACACCTTTTTTTACAAAAGTTTTTTCAAGCTTCCAGTCACTATCTGTTTTTAAACTGCCTTCGCTATTAACTGATTTAGGAAATCTGTCGTTGATAAAAGTAACATTGTGCCCAACAAAAACATTGTCATCAATTTCTACACCTTCACAAATAAAAGTATGCGAAGAGATTTTACAATTTTTACCTATGAAAGAATTTTTTTGAATCTCTACAAACGTCCCTATCTTAGTATTATCGCCAATCGTACACCCATATAAATTTACAAATGCATTTATGATTACATCTTTGCCAAGTTTGACATTTTCTATTCGTTTACTTTCCATTGAACTCTATAATCTTTCCTCTTTCTTTTATAGATTTATCTGCAGCCTCAAGTATCTTCACAATTTTCTGACCGTCATAGGCATTTGTTAATGGCAGCCTGTCTTCATGTATACAATCAACAAATTCTTTTGCTGCAAGAGCTAATGCTTCCGTCTGAACAACCTTTGGAGAATACATATCCCCTATTCTATATTGAACAAGAGCTTCATGAATACTTTCTTCTTCATCTTTTCTCATTAATACTCCGGAGTCATACACTCTGATTTTTTCAACATTCTCCATATCATCAAACACCAGCATTTTCTTTTTGCCTCCAACAATTGTACGGCGAATTTTCACAGGGGAAGTCCAATTAGAATGAATATGAGCAAAGCAATTATTCTCGAAATAAACGGAAAGATATGCAATGTTTTCGTGGTCATAAAAATTTGCAATTCCATTAGCTGCTATTCCGGTTATTTTATTTTCTGGAAGTATATAGTTCATAATAGATAAATCATGGCAGGCTAAATCCCAAAGCACATTTACATCATGCTGAAATAATCCAAGATTAATCCTAACTGAATCAAAATAAATTATATCACCAAGCTCACCTTTTTCAACAATCTCTTTTATTTTTTGAACTGCTCCTGTATAGATAAAAGTATGGTCAACAAATATTTTTAATTTTTTTTTCTCGCTTATGTTAATTAAATCTTCTGCGTTTTTTGATGAGCCTGTAAAAGGCTTCTCCACCCATACATGCTTGCCGGCATTGAGAGCAGCCTTTGCAAACTTATAATGGCTACCAACCGGAGTAGAAATTACCAGTGCATCGAACTTATGATTTTTTAAAAGCTGGTCAAAATCGCTGACTGTTTCAACAGTCGGGTATTTTAGCTTTATACGGGCAAGGCGTTTTTGGTTATTATCACAGCAGATAATTTTATTAACTTCTTTCAGGGCAGAAAAATTTCGAACCAAATTAGGTCCCCAATAACCTAAACCAATAATAGCAATATTCATTATTTAGAAAATATAAAAGAACTCATTTTATTTAGCACCCTTTCCGGTTACCATAACAGGAATGGTTTTAAAAATCAATTGCAGGTCAAGCCAAGGTGTCGCATTAGTTACATAGTACAAATCTAGAATAATGGAATCTTTAAATGAAACACTTCCTCTTCCGTTTATCTGCCAGACACCTGTACATCCGGGCAGAACCGAATGTCTTCTTTTATGCCATTCATCAAAAACTTCATATTCATATGGGAGACAAGGTCTTGGACCGACTAAACTCATATCACCTTTAATAACATTGAATAACTGAGGCAGCTCATCAATAGATGTACGTCTTAAAAAACGTCCCAAAGAAGTTACACGCTTCTCATTAATTATCTTTGTCAACTTTGTACCGGTTACCGAACTATTCAGGATAAACTCATCAACCTTTCTTTTATGCTCATCCTCAGATTCAGGAATATCAACCATAGAGCGAAATTTATATAATTCAAATTTCTTTCCGGCTTTGCCGATTCTTTCTTGCGAGTAAAATACTTTTCCTTTTGAAGTAATCCTTACAAGTATTGCAACAAATAATAATATTGGCGAGAGAAGTAGTATTCCGATTGAAGAACAAATCAAATCAAATCCACGTTTGAAAATTACATTAATATTTTTATTCACCTTCTCTGATAAATCTATCAAAGGCATTCCCGAGTATGATTCCGTAACTATTTTCTCAGGTATAATACTGAAAAGCTCCGAAGACAACTTCACATTCAAATGAAGCATATTGCAGTAATCTATAATCTGCAGAAGTTTCTCATAATCTATATCATCTGTAGCAATGATAACTTCGTCTATTTTATTTTTAGTACAGACTTTTTTAATATCATTTATTCCGCCAAGCGATTGTATGTTGCCATATATAAAATCCCCGATTGATGATTCATTATCAATAAAACCTAAAATATTAATACCATAAAAGTTTTCAAACAATATTTTTTCTGCAAGCAGCTTTCCTGATTTGCCTGCGCCGACAATTAAGACATTCCTCTTTATCAACTGATACTTAGTGGAATAAGAATACAGCGGCCTGAAGATTACCACTCTGAAAAATGTCACAGAGGAAATTCCAAGAATAAGAAAAGTCACAGCCACTGTTCGCGAGCCAAGAACGATGTCCAATTGCAAAAAAAACGAAATAAGAATAAGAATAAGCCCGCCATACAAAAAGGACTTAATAATGGAAACTAACTGTGATGAACGGGAAAGGAAAATATTAATCTTGTAAAGATTGTTATTCTGAAAAATAAAAATCAGAAATAAAGAGAATATTATGTTGATAAGATGTGTTGTAGGCAAATCTACATCTGCAAGAATTTTTTTATGAAATATACTTTCAGAAATATATTCAGAAGCTATAAACGAACCGCACAATATAAAGAAATCTGCGAAGGCGTAAAAATATTTATATTTGGGATATTTTATCAATTCTTATTAATTAAAACTGTAAGGTTATTTTGATAATAAAATCCTATAGTTTGGTGCTTTTGAAAGTAAATAATAATTTTTTAACATTTCAGTAACTTTAAAATCACACAGTACATAATCAAGATATTAATTAAAACCACTTAACAATATTAACCAATACAAAATTGGTTCATTTATATCGTTGATACAAATTAACTAAATTAATTTTTGAGTTATTCCAATTGAATGTTTCTAAATATCTCTCCAGTCCTATTTTAGATTTTTCTTTAAGCATAGGTTTATCATTTAACATAAGTAGTAACTTCTCAGCGTATTCTTTGTAATCGTACGTCTCACAATAAACAGCAGCATCTCCTGCAGAGTATTTATTTTCCTTGAGATCGAAAGAAAGAATCGGCAGACCATGAGACATATATTCCATAATTTTAATCATAGTAGAAATATTATTCTGTAAAGTAAATAAATCGGGAGACAGACCTATATCGGCTGTATTAAGATATGAGTGTATTTCATCCCATGAAAGATAACCGGTAAACTTAACATTAGACTCTAGCGTTAACTCTGAATGCATTTTTTTTAAAACACCAATATAAGGGCTGCGCTCTATGTTATCGGGACCAATTAAGCAGCAATAAAAGTCGGTAAACTTTTTTTCATTAATAAGATAATCGCATGCTTTCAAAATTACATCCACACCGTCATCTTCACCCATCATTCCAAAAAATACAAGTAAATTAGTTTTGCCATTCTTTAACCTATAGTTGCTGGGTACATCAAGACGGTTATCCAGCTCAGGTGCATTCCTTGCAATATAGATTTTACTTCCGTCTATTTTATACTTATCTATTAAATATTCTTTGTATGATTGATTAGTTACAACAATAAAATTCGCCAATTTAATATTTATCTTCTCTATAAAATTAAGAACAGAAATAAATATTTTTTTAAAAGCAGATTTTTTATCTGCGTATTTAGACTCAAACGTATTAACAAATAAATCATGCACATCAAAAATATATTCAGCACCGAACGGCTTAAAAAAAATATAAATTAAAAAAAATAAATCAGGAGGATTCGCCGAGTGAAACACTTGAATTTTTTTTTTAAAATTAATGCTTAGAACTAAGAAAAAAGTGTTAAGCAGATAATTAAGATATTCAATTATATAAGAAAGAAATCCTGTTCCGAGCACAACCTGTTTATATCTGTGGATTTCAATTCCATCTATCGTAACAAAAACTTCTTTATCTCTTTTACTATCTTTTGGTGAGATGATACTTACGTCAAATCCCATATCCTTAACTGCCTTTGCTTCCTTCCAGACACGTTGGTCATCAGGTACTGAACAATTTTCGACAACAAAAAGTATATGCTTACCAGCAGAGACCAATATAGTTATCCCTTGTTCTTAAATTTTCATCAATGCCTATTAAATCTATTACGATTTTATTTTTAAGTTTTGCAATTTCTTTCGAAGTGAATAAATTTGAGTTTGCCACTACAATTACATCTGACTCATTAACTAAATTTTTTATTGAGTGAACCATGTAATCTGATATTATAGGGAGTTCTTTGAATAAATACTCTTTATTGGCCCCGATGATATTACCTAAATCAATATTACTGTCAAAAATTTTCACTATAAATTTCTTATCTAAAAGCTTTTTTATCAAACTTACATAAGGGCTGTTCCTCACGTCATCAGTTCCTTCTTTAAATGTAAGTCCTGCGAATCCTATATTTTTCTTTCCAGTCTGTTCTATCAGCTTAAAAGCTTTTTCAATCTGCGCCTCGTTTGACTTTGTAATACTTAATAATAAAGGCGTACCTATATTTGATTGTACGGCAAGATTTTGTAGTGCACTTAAGTCCTTAGGGAGACAAGAGCCGCCATACGCAAAGCCGGGCTTCAGATAGTTCGAAGAGATGTTCAGCTTTGTGTCTTTTACAAATAGTTCCATAAATTTTCTTGAATCCATATTCAAAGCATTGCACACATTGCCTACTTCATTTGCGAAACTTACTTTGAGTGCATGAAAAGAATTGTTAACAAATTTTACCAGCTCAGCATAGTCTACTTCAGTATAAATAGTTTCGGCATTAATGTTTTCGTAAACAGATGCAAGCTTTTCCATGGCAGCTCTATTATTACCTCCTATTAGAGTATATGGTGGATTATAATAATCATTCACAGCATTACCTTCTCTTAGAAATTCAGGATTTGCCAGAACTGAAAAATTTTCATCAACTACTTTGTCTGAAATTTTTGCAATTAGATTTTCAATTTTTGAAATTGTACCGGGAGGAATTGACGATCTGATTGAAATTATATGGAAAGTTTTTTTTGTCTTAAGCGCTTCGCCGATTTGCTCTGCAACTTTAAATACATGAGATAAATCCAAACTGTCATCTTTTGAAAGCGGAGTCCCTACACATACAATGGAAATTTCAGAATTTTTTACAGCATATTTGAAATCGTTTATTGCGATTATTTTCTTCTCGCTTACTCCATATCTTATTTTTTCAGCGATGTCTTTTTCAAGAACAGTCGGCATACCTGAATTAATTAATTCAAGTTTACTTTCATTTGTATCAACGCCAATAACATCATGTCCCTCTGCCGCAAGGCAACCAAGACTTATGCATCCTACATACCCTATCCCAAAAACGGAAATATTCATTTACTAACTAAATAATTTTCAAAAAAAGTTTTATACCACATCTCAAAAGATAATAAAGCAAAAATATGCCTCAAATAATTTTTTTTGCCTGTCTTATGCGCATCAATCATATTATTCAAATAATCTAAATCGAAAAAATTTCTGCTTGCAGAGTTTTTATCGTTAAATAATTTTTTCGCATCATCTGCAAAACTCCCTTGCAGCCATTCATCCATTGGCGTTTCAAATCCTCTCTTCTTTCTGTTTATAATTTCCGAAGGCAACCATTTCTCAGCAGCTTTTTTGTGAATATACTTATGCTTATTTCCTCTTAATTTGAAATTTGATGGGAGAGTTTCTAAAAATGCGACCAGTTCTTTATCAAGATATGGCACTCTCATTTCAAGTGAGTTAGCCATAGTTATTTTATCTCCGAACATAAGCAAATCATCTGATAACTTCATCCGCGTATCAATATATAAAATTTTCGAAAGTGAGTCGTCAAGTTTTTCTGCTTTTGAATACAACGGTTTCAACAACTCAATATCATCGTTGGTCATTTTACTTTTAACATCTTCATTCAACAGATGATTTTTTTGTTCTGGAGTAAAGATTGTATAGATAGCAAGAAATCTTTCGATTTCATTTGTAAACTTGGAAGCATAAGAGGCCCTTTTTAATCTTTCGTTTCGCGGGAGTATTTGGGAAAGTAGTTCTACCGGAAGCATATTTAATAGACTCTGATACTTACTGATTTTGCTCTCGCCATAATATCTTCTGTAACCTGCAAGCGGTTCATCAGCGCCTTGCCCTGCAAGAACAACTTTAACATACTTAGATGCAAGCTGCGCCAAATAATACAAAGCAGGAACCGTAGCCTCTGCAACGGGTTCCTCCAAGTGATAAAACGATTTTTGAAAAAAGTTTAAGTATTCTTCTTTAGATAAAAATTTAGAGCGGTTAAGTGAATTAATAAAGTCGGAAGAAATATTGGCGTCATTAATTTCATTGTAAGAGCCTTCTCCTTCAAAGCCAATCGTAAACGAATCAAACTTTTCTTTAGAATCTTTTTTCATAAAATATCCTATGACAGCAGAGTCAACTCCACCACTGAGAAATAATCCAACAGGAACATCACTTATTAACTGACGCTTAACTGACTCATCGAGCAATCTTGAATATTCTTCTGTCGCTTCATCTTCTACTATCTTATAGTTTATTTGTGGTGTTGCACTAGAGAAATAATCCAGCTTGTACTCTCCTGAAAAATTATACTGAAGATATTCTCCCGGCTTTAGCTTGAAAATATTTTTAAAAAGTGTTTGCGGTGAAGGATTGTATCTGTAAGTTAAGAAACTATTGAATGCAGTATAATCGAGTTCAACTTTGTAATTTTTATTCTGAAGGATTGCTTTTATTTCTGATGCAAAAGTTATTCCATTTGAAGTAAAGGAGTAGTACAATGGTTTTACACCAAATGCATCTCTTGCAAGAATAATTTTCTTCTCAGCTTTATCATATATACAAAATGCAAACATGCCATTCAATTTTTCAAATCCTTTGACTCCATACTTCTCATATAAATTTAAAATAGTTTCCGTATCAGAGTTTGTGTTGAATTTTAATCCTGACTCCAGCAAATCTTTTCTCAGTTCTTTATAGTTATAAATCTCGCCGTTAAAAACAATTATACAATTATCATCAGCACTTTTCATTGGCTGATGCCCCGATATCAAATCAATTAGGCTAAGTCTTCTGTGAACTAATCCAATACCGTTTTCACTATCAAAAAAAACTCCCTTATCATCCGGTCCTCTGTGTTTTATAACATCCGACATCTTCTCTAAAAGAATTTCATTTAAACTTCCCGAGTTGTCTATCACCCCTGCAATACCGCACATTATTTTCTGGACTTAATAAATTTAGCAGGATTACCTGCAACAATTGAATATGCTTCAACATCTTTTGTAACAACCGACCCTGCACCGATAACAGAGCCTGTGCCGATTTTTATGCCGGGTAGAATTATAGCGCGAGCGCCAACCCAAACATTGTCTTCAATAATTGTCTGAGAATAATATTTCACTCCCTGGTTTATCATTGGGGTATCTACATCTTCAATGTTGTGTCCATAGTTTAGAATCGTTACAAAAGGAGCAACCATTACATCCTTGCCAATCTTGCAATTTCTTATCCAACAGTCTTCGTTTATCTGGGAATTATTTCCTATTTCAATATCTCTTCCATCACCAAAGAAAACATTGCTTTCTAACGTAATATTAGAACCCATATGTTCCAAAAATCCCATTGCAAATAATTTCCTTATAACAGAAAACATTTTCCCTACCGGAAAATTAGAGTTTGGAAGATGCTTCCCAATGAAATAATATAAAAAACGAAAAATTATTTTCAATTATATTTATTTAAATTATTTTTCAGCTGAGACAATAATTTTATATCCTGAATTTTTAAATTCATTTTCAAGCAGTACAATTAATGGGTACAGAGGAAGCATTACAATATATGATAGCGCCCCGATTTTCTCAGATAATTTTTCGTAAAAAATGGAAAGCCATGAGCCTATGATATAATTTGCTTTAATATTTTTAAACCCTGCATCTTTCAGTTTAACAGTAATAGTTTCAGTTGTATATAATTGCGCGCAGTAGCATTCCTTCATATGTTTTTTCCGGTATGAATCAGATATATATTTTGAATTAAGACTGTCAATAGTAGCTGCTAGCTTCCCTGCGGGTTTCAAGACACGGTGTATCTCTGCGAAAGCTAATTTATCATTGAAGAGATGCTCAAAAACACAGACGCTAATCACTTTATCAAAGCTTGATTCTTTAAAATTTAAATCTTCAGCACTACCTAAAACAAAATCGCAATTATCAGAATATTTTTTTTGAGCCATTGCAAGATGCTCTTTATATGGCTCGACGCCTATAATCTTTGCACATTTTTTACCGAAATAATTTGTCCAGTAACCGTCACCGCATCCAATATCAAGGACTGTATCTGATTTTTTAAAATCTCCTGCATTATCAATACAATTAATTTCAATCTTTCTGCAGGCATTAATTTTTTTAATAAGAACATTTATAAGATTAATGTTCTTAAAAAAATTTACAATTTTACGATAGAAAGAATTATGCGGTATTAATACTTGCGCTTCCAATTAAGATAATTTTGCTAATGCAAGATACATAGGAGCATTTGTCCACCTATCCATAGCAGTTCTATATATAAAATATTTCGTCTTCATACAATTAAAATATCCTTTTTCATTCCATAGAACAGAGTCCGTGTTTTCTAAAACCTTCCCTATGAATTCTTCATTAATTAAATTAAATCTTTTGAGATGAAACAACGTTTGTAGCGCCTGCGCAAAATTCTGTCCGTCAATTGGATAAAGGGAAGTATTAAAATACTTCGGCAAATATTGTGCCGTGAAAAAATTATCAAGAAAATATTTTATTCCTTTTACAAAGAAGTCCTCATTGAAAACAGCATCATTTAATTTTGCAATCGACAATCCTTCAATTATATACCCTGTATGAAATCCATCGATGAAATCTCCGGTCGAATCCGCAGAGTAATTCCACGAGCCGTTTTCATTCTGTCCTCTTCTTAAAAATTCTATAGTCTTGCTCAAATGTTTCTCGAACTTATTTACTTTAAATGCTTTTTGGTAACGGGCAAGAAATCCAACCATCAACGCATTCACGTTGTATATAGGGATTTTCAAGTCTTCCCAATAATTCCATACTATTATTTCTTCAGACTCCTCATATCCCAATTCTTTAAGAATAAATTCTAATGCTGCATTTAATAATTTTTCAATTTGAAAGGATTGCGAGTCATTTTCTTTCTCTCTATTAATATCATAAAAATCTAAAAGCGAGTTTAAAGCATTAATGGTATTAAATAAATTTGCTGTTTGTGTATCAGCTTGAACAAATCGTGTAGTGAAATAAAAATTTAATCCCCATGCTATGCCGGAGTTTTGTTTTAAATCCATTTCACCTAACAAAAAAAAATATTCTTCTGCTTTCTTAAAATATTTCTCGTCTTTTGTTTTTGAATAGAATATTGATGAGGCAGAGAGTAAATCTGAAACCGTTTTAATATGAACGATTTTTTTTATTCCTAATAACGGTCTGATGTTAACAGGTAAAAGTCTGACAGTTTGCAGCCATATTCTTTCAAGAAATTTATTTCTAAATAATAATTTTCTTAAAGGAGTATTGAGTCCGTCGTAGGGATCATAAGACTTTAATTTATTTTTTTCAAAATGTTTCTCAAGTTCACCTATTCTTTTTTTTATTAAGTCTTTCAAGAAATATTAGTTCACTTCAGAGATAACTTTTTGCAGAATACTCTGATAAGAAAATTTTTTATTTACCTCTGAGTTTTCGATTCGGTTATAATTAACATTCTTCAGCTGACTCAAGCATTTTTTAAGTTCAGTATAGTCGTTATAATAAAACCCGGTTTTATTTTTTTCTATTAAATGATCAAGCGTAGAATCGAATGGTACAATAGAAAAAACACCCGTTGCCATTGATTGCTGAATAGAAATTGAAGGAGCAAACCATAGAGAAAAATCCGCTGCGTTAAAAATTCCGTTCGTCTCTACCGGCGATGTAAATTTATGGAGAATTAGATTATCTTCTAATCCAAGCTTCTCTAAATTCTTTTCTACACTCTTTGAATGCTCTGTCTCATCAAAGCCTGCAAGCAAATATACAAAATTTTTATTTTTCTTTAAGAAATCTTTTATCTGTTCAACCCAAAACTCAAACGGTTTACCGGAATAAATTCTACTTATTGTTACTATTAATTTTTGATTCTCTCTAATATTTAACTTATTCCTATATTCATTCCTTAATTCTTCGGAACAGAAATATTTTGACGAATCAAATCCCAGTCCGTAAGTTCTTAACTTAGAATCAATATTTTTCTTTGTAACATTTTTTAAAATGGAAGCAGTTTCATTTGTATTTGCAAGGATAAGATTCGACTTCTCAAAAATTTTATTATACCAGCCTGCTTTTAAAAAATTGAATATTTGCTTATTGCCTTTAGTTCCTGATGCTTTATAAACACGGTCGGCTATTGTTGTATCGCTGAACACAGAGACAATTTTTGCTTTTGAATTAATATACTTAAGGAGAAAATACGGCGTACCTGAACCGGGAAGAATTAAAAAAATTATCTCAGGGTTAAATTGATTAAAAACTTCTTGTAAATTTTCCTTAGGATAAAAAGTATTTTTTATTCGAGTGAGTTTTTTTATTCTCCTTACTTCAAACTTATCATAAGAGTCTTCGTATCTCTTTTTTGTATCTAAATTACTTCTATCCGTTGCAATTACTTTTACATCATATCCCATTGAATGCAATGCCTCCGCAAACTGAACTTCCTGATACCCCACATGGTTTTCATAGAATGAACTGACTATAAGGATTTTTTCATTCATCAATAATGCACTCTATTCATCGGATAATAATTCTCTGATTTTTCCTTGAAGTTTCTTCATCTCTTCCAAAGGGCGCGCAGGATTACCAATCCATACTTCATTAGACGGTAAATTTTTTGTTATTACAGACCCAAGACCTGCATACGAATTTTTATGAAGTGTTAATTGATTTAACGTTGATGAAGATGGGCCAAGCCAGCTGTAGTCTTGAATGTTCACACTGCCACCCACCATATTATTTGCTGTGATGATACATTGCTTTCCAATGGTTGCATTATGCCCTATATGAACAAGGTTATCAATTTTTGTGCCTTCCCCAATTATTGTGTTAGCTAATGCCCCTCGTACAATACAGGTATTAGCGCCTATATCAACATTGTCGTGAATTTCAACTCCACCTATATGAATAAATTTTTCGTACTCTTTTCTTTCATTTAATTCATACCCAAAGCCTTCAGAGCCGATTATACTTCCGGCATTAATAGAAACGTTCTTTCCTATTTTTACATTATCAAAAATATGGCAATGCCCGTGGATTACAGTGTTTTCGTCAATTTCACATTTGCCCACATAGGTAAAAGGACCTATATAAACATTTTTATTTATCTTTGCCTCTTTATGTACAAATGAAGTGGGATGGATACCAAATTCGATTTTGGGCGAATAGAGTTTTTTTAAAATTCTTATCAGAGTAAGTTTTGGACTTTCAACTTTTATAAGTAACTTCTCGCTTAAAAATTCTTTACTTAAAGAAACTGATAAGGGAGAAACAATGATACGGGCTTTTGTGTTTTCAATTACCTGTTCGGGATTTTTTTTCCTGGGACTTATCCATACAAGAGAATTTTCATCTGCTTCAGATACTGCCGAAACTCGTTCAAATGATTGAAAATTTTTATTCCCTTCAAACTGAAATCCACTGCCAAAACAACTTTCTATTTCCGATATATTATACATTCTTCAAAAAATTTATTTGCTTCAACTAAGTTTTTGAAATGCTTTTTTCTTCCAAAGCATTATAAGCAGTAATCATTGCAAGAAAAAAGATAAAAAGTTCGCGCACCCTTCCGAAAAAGAAACTTTCCTGAAATAATCCGATAATTAGTAATCCTATCCAATAAATTACTACGAACGATGAAGAGTTACTGAATATTTTCATGCTATTTTTAACTTGTTTACTTTTCTCTTTTGCAAAAGAAATCAACGAATAAAAAATCCAGGCCACAAAAAGTGATGCGCCAATATACCCATAGTAAACAAGCCAGTTTAAGTATTGATTATCAGGGGAAGTATAAACTTTATCGTTTATGAAATCATTTGTTGTATATCCAAAGAAGCCCTGCTTAATCGACTTCATATATTGAGGCAGCCATTGCCACTTATCAAATCTCACCTGAAGTGTCGGCGGAACGCTTCCGTTTTGTAAAAATAATTTGAATTCATAAAACCTTATGTAGTTATCAAGGCTAAGATAATCTGCAATAAGAAAAAAAATAATACCGCTTACTATGAATGTGCCAAAGATTACTCCGAAAATTTTAAGGTTTATTCCCTTCTTAATGTACAACAAATAAGAAATCGACATCAGAAAAAGAATAATTAAACTTGCTCTGTTTCCTGTTAGAAAAATAAGAGTGATGCCGAGAAGAAGAACAAAGATGCTCCAGTAATTTTTTAATTCATTATTTATGAAGATAAGAATAAAAAGTGTAAAGCATAGGACGATACCCATTCCATTAAAACTATCAAATATACTTGTTACCCTGTTCAGCAATTCAAATTCGTATATGTTATCTGTACCTGATTTATGAACTACATGATAAAAATTTTTAATAATGAAATCTGCTGCAGGGTTGTTCACGAATTGTAAAATTCCAATTGTGCAGACAAAGATTACAAAAAAAATTACAATAAAATTCAGTATTCTTAAATCTTTCTTTGATGAATTTTTATCCGACGCTTCGTAAAATACCGAATAGACTAATACATACAAAAAAAATAGTTTTGCATAGTTTAGTAAATTTGCAATTTCATCCTGACCGATAGTGAATCCGTTAAATACTTTCCCTGTAAAACTAATAAAAACTATTCCAACGGGAATTAAAAATATTGAGGCAATCGGTTTATGGAATTTAAGTTTCGTTCCGCTAAATATAATTAATATAAATGTGATAAGAAAAAAAATATCAGACAGATATGCATGATAAAATCTTACAACAGGTCCCGCCAGATACAAGAACACAACTGCAAACATCAGTAACTTCTTTTTATCGTTTGCTATAGTGAATATCTGCATCTACTTAGCAATTTTTAATAAATTCCATGGCATAGGAATAAGCTTATTCGAAATGTAAAACGTAATTATGTAAGAAATAATATTGCTAAGCAGGAATGCCTGCGCCGCACCGATGGCGCCATTCATTTTAATAAGCAGGTAACAAAGCCCAATATTCACAGCTCCCGATATTAAAGTTATTAGCATAAGCAGCTTTGATTTTTTTTCATAGAAAATATAGTTAACATGCATTTTGTAAAGACCGGTAAATGCATACGCAAAACTAATCCAGATAATAAACTGGCCTGAATTTTTATACTTCTCTCCTAAAATTGTCGAGGCTGCAAGAGAGCCCGCTACACCTATGATTCCTGCTGCAATGAAAATAAGCACGTAGTACAGATATGTTTTTTTTACGAGAGCTTTTTTTATTTCCGCTGTAGGAGTTTTCAATTTTTCAAAAAGATATGGTGCAAAAGCTCTGTTGAATGAATCCTGAATGAGAGAAACAACCATTCCGAGAGTTGCGCCTGCGCCAAATTCACCTGTAGCAGCGATGCCGACCATCGAATTAAGAATTAACCTGCTTGCTAAATCTGCAGCCCATGCTCCGAGGTTATGAAGTGAAAGCGGGATTCCATAATGAAGACTATCTTTTATATATTCCTTGTTGAAATTAAAATTGAAATAATTTCTTTTAATAAAAATTGAAAGGCTTATTATTGAAAAAATTACAGCTGTGATAACCTGACTGTATACTAATCCTTTCCAGCTTAACCCAAGACTAATTACAAAAAATAAATTCAGTCCATTTTTTAAAATCGTATATGAAATTTTAAATATTCCGTACTTATGGGGCTTGCGAAACGATTGCCAGAGATTTGAATTTAAATCGTTTATGTATTGAAAGAAACATCCTGCAAAGACCCAAATGAGCCACTCAGCCGGAAAACTTACAACATTGGAAATTTGTGTTGAAAAAAAATAAAAAATAAAAAAAACTATGACTGATAAAGATAGAAATATTGAGAAACTATTAAAGAAGTATTGCTTGAACTTTTCATAAGACAATTTAAAATAAGTAATAATTATCGAAGCATCAGTCCCTAACGATAAGAATGGTATAAAAAAGCTCAGTAATGTTTGGAATGTAACATAGACTCCATATTCATCGGGAGAAAGAAATCGTGTAATTATCGGGAGGAATAAAAAAGGAACTGCTCTATCAAAAACTGTAAATGCAGTATATATACCTGCATCTTTTGCTAATTTACTTTCCCTAAGTTTTGAATAGTATATTTTTACTGCCTGCAAGTTATATATTCTTCTTTTCCTTTACTAATTTTTTTATCATTTCAATTCCTGATTCAAAATTATTTTTATTTGAATTAACTGAAGTTTTATTCTCACTACCAAGCAAAGTTTGTGCGTCATAGAAAAAATCTTCTTTACTTACGGTAAATTTTGCAATGCCTGATATTATTTGATTGCAAAATAAATCTGCACCTGCCCGGCTTAACAATATACTTGGGATGCCAAGCATTTCCGCTTCGAGTACACTACTGGAAAATTCCGTTACATGCAAATTCATGTTTTGTAAGAGCAGAGATAAAGGATATTCAGTAACATTACCGGTAATCACATTTTTAAAATTATATTTTGCCAACTTGGCGAGAACTTCCCCCTCTGCTTGCGAATATTGGGGGTGGAATCTCATAAACCAATTCCAGTTATCAGGTGAATCTTTTATAACATTGAAGAGCAGTTCCGAAATTTCAAATGCTGCCTGATGCGTATACAGCACATTCACTGAATTAATACTTGAGTTCTTCATTTTCTCAATTTCACTTCTGTACGAATTAATAAATGCATCATTCTCATTGAGCTCAAGGACAGGATTCCCTCCAATGAATGAAGAATAATTACCGTTTGCATTTTTTGCCCATGCATCTATATTTTCTTTTTCATTGCCGGTCCAGCACCAGAAAGATTCAGGAAGCAATTCGTATCCGTTTGACGGAATGTTAGTCCAATTTGAAAACAAAAAATCGTTTTCAGATTGCACTCCATGTTGTACATCTATACATTTTATTTTTTGACGACTTGCTGCTAAGA
>JBBRQV010000050.1:0-18890 GCA_038225955.1 Ignavibacteria bacterium
AGAAAATAAACGGCAAAATAAATTTTATTAAGAGGGCAAGAAAAGAGGAGCAATTAACAAGCCTCTCTGAAATACTTGTAGAATCTTCATATATGCAAAAAGTAATAACTGACTTACTCTCTATAAATGAACTTGATACTGTTCGATTATCTCAATGATAAACCTCCATACAGATATTGATATAAAATCAGTTTCTATATCTGATGCCCATAAAAAAATTGACGGAATAAATCTGGTAGCCAGGCATTTCTACGGTATAAAAAATTTTGATGAATGCAAATACTGTGCTGAAAATGCTTTGGAAATGGCTGAGGAAATCAATTATATGAAAGGAATTGGAGAAGCGAAACATAATTTTGGAATGATAAGCTTTAAGGATGAAGATTACCTGCATTCAATTCAAAATTTAATTGAAGCTAGGCAATTATTTGAAAGCATAATTGATTTTAAAAATCTTGCTAAAGTATCATATCAACTTGGACTTGCATACTGGCAGATAGGAGATTATGGCAATGAGAGTGAATGTTTTTTTAAAGCGCTTGACTTACACAGGCAAATGGGAAATACAAAAGATGAGGGTAACTGCCTCAACTCAATAGGAAATTACTTCGTTGAAACAGGGGATTATGAATCCAGTTTGGAGTACCACAGAATGTCTTTGAATATCAAAAGAAAAATTAAGGACATCAAAGGGATAATTTATTCTCTCTATAATATTGCGCTTATACATAATAACATTGCTGCATTTACATTGTCGGACATGGACCTGGCTCGTATAGAATATAAGAAATCTTTGAAATATTATTCAGAGGCGCTGGAGTTCAACAATAAGTTTGAAAAAGATACTTTCCTTGAGAAAAGAATATTGCAGAATATAGCTTTGAATTATTCTAATTGCGGTGAACCTGAAAAATCTCTTCAAATACTTTTAGACTGTGTAGATTATTTTACTAAAGCCGGGAATGATGCAGATAAATGTGATACAATTATTTATCTGGGTATCATTTATAGCAAAATGAATAATTTTAAAAAAGCTGAAGATTCATTTTTAAATGCTTTAAAGATAGCAGAGCGGCTTCATTCCGACAGGCATTCTGTCAATCTCTACAAAAGTTTTTCCGAGATGTATACCATGATGGAAAATTATAAATCAGCACTGTTTTATGCAAGAAAACGTTCGATACTTGCCCTTCAACGTAACAAAACATTAACTGATAATAACCTTAGAAAACTGAATGTACTTCATAAGGTTGATATAACAAAAAAAGAAACAGAAGTTTTATCTGAAAGAAATGATAATCTCAGATTGAAAAATCTGGATTTGATAAAGTTGAACAGCGAAAAAAATTATTTTTTAAATCTTGCAGCTAATGATTTGAAAATACCGCTGGAGAGAATAACAAATTCAATTAGTATAATACGGAATAAAGATAAAGATAAAGATAAAGATAATAAACCAAAGAGTCTTAATGAAATACTTATGGAATCTTCTCATATGCAAAAAATAATTTCAGAACTGCTCTCAAAAAATGAACTGGATACGGTACAATAATATTCATGATTAACCTTCACACTGAAATAGATATAAAATCCATTCCAATATCTGAAGCTCATAAAAAAATAGACGGAGTAAATCAGATAGCGCAGCATTTCTGTTCGATAAAAAACTACTATGAATGTAAGTACTGCGCAGAGGCGGCATTGGAAATGGCCGAAGCGATTAACTATGTGAAAGGAGTTGCTGATGCTAAGTTTAATCTTGGTGAAATAAGTTACAAGCAGGAGGATTTTGCAGAAGCAATTCCTCTTTTGACTGAAGTTGAAAAATTGTATGAGTCCGTAAAAGAATTAAAAAAGCAGGCACAAACATGCAGAACACTCGCTATTTCATTATGGAACATTGGAGATTATTCAGAAGAGATAGAGTATTTTTTTAAAGCCCTTCATATTTTTAGAGATATAGGAGAAAGCGACTTTGAGGGTGATACTCTTAACTCGATTGGTAATTACTATTTAGAAATAGGCGAACATAACTCTGCATTAGAATATTACAAGATGTCATTGGATATTAAGAAAAAAACACTTGATGTAAGAGGAATTATACTTACGCTTTATAATATTGCCCTGACTTATAATAATATTCAATCGCCTGATGCATTTTTAGATTATGATCCTGTTTCTTTTGATAAAACACTATATGGAAAAGCATTAAAATATTATTATGTAGCATTTGAGTTTAATAAAAAATTAGAGCAGGACCCTTTTCTTGAAAACAGGATAATGCAAAACATAGGGCTTACATATACCAACATTAACAGAAATGAGGAGGCTATTGAAATTTTTCAGCAATGTATAGATTATTTTACAAGAATAAAAAATGATGTTGACAGATGCGATACATTGATTTACATGGGAACATCGAATGGATTTTTAAAAAACCATTCTGAAGCAGAAAAAAATTTTACTGAAGCAAATGAAATTGCCGAAAGACTAAATGTTAAAAGATTAATAATGCATGTCAATCGTCAGTACTCAAAATACTACAGGGATATAAATGATTTTAAAAATGCTTTAATTCTTTATAAAAAATATGCGCCGTTGAACATCGAGAAAATTAAAACCATTGCTGATAACGACATAAGAAAGCTAAACATTCTTCATAAAGTAGATATTACAAGGAAAGAAACAGAGGTCTTATCGCAAAAGAATGAAGATTTGAGATCAATGAATATGGAGCTTATAAAGCTGAACAATGATAAAAATTATTTTTTAAATCTTGTTGCTAATGATTTAAAAATTCCTTTAGAAAAAATATCTATTGTTGTAAAAAATCTAAGTACTGAAAATAAAGAAGAGAAGAGCGAAACTAAGAAAATTATTCTTGCGGAAGTTCTGAATCATTCTGCCGGGATGCAGAAAATTATTTCTGATTTACTTACCATAAATGAAATGGAAACTTCAAAATAAACACCTCTCTTTTTGAATTGTAAATTCTGGATAAACTAAGGAATTTTGGGAATGGTAAATAACGATATCCTTCTCAAAGCCTACAGCTTAATGTGCGATGCCAGAGCAATGGCAGAAACTTATGATGCAAATAGGCAGATATGCAAATTTGTGCATTCAACATCCCGCGGACACGAGGCAATTCAGCTTGCTGCCGCTTTTCAAATAAAAGATTACGATTACTTAAGTTTATATTACAGAGATGAATCATTCCTTCTCGGTCTTGGATTTTCCCCATACGAATTAATGCTTCAGCTTCTTGCAAAACGTGATGACCCTTTTTCAGGGGGAAGAACGTATTACTCGCATCCTTCTATTAATAAACCCGGTTTCCCGAAAATACCGCATCAGTCAAGCGCAACAGGTATGCAGGCAATTCCTGCTACAGGTATGGCGCATGCTGTATCATATCTTGAAACGGAGAATAGATTAGATAATAAGAAAATGCCGATTGTACTTTGCTCCCTTGGTGACGGTTCTGTTACCGAAGGCGAAGTTGCAGAGGCTTTTCAGATGGCAGTACTTAAAAAACTTCCGATAATTTATTTAGTGCAGGATAATCACTGGGGAATATCTGCCAGCGGTGATGAGATGTATGCAATGAATGCCTATGAATACGCAGCGGGATTTAAAGGAATGGAAAGAATGCAAATCAATGGTTCAGACTTTGTTGAGTCTTATGAAAAAATGACAGAAGCAATAAATTTTGTAAGAGATAATAGAGCGCCGATATTAGTGCACGCAGAAGTTCCTTTACTCGGACATCACACATCAGGTGTAAGAAAAGAATGGTACAGGACTGAAGAGGATTTAAAGAATCACGAAGCGAATGACCCATTCCCGAAATTAAAGAAACTTCTACTTTCGAGAGGAGCAACGTTAGCAACACTCGATTTAGTTGAATCGGATGCAAAGAAAAAAATTCAGAAAGAATTTGAAAAGGCAGTGAATTCACCTGACCCTGACCCTGCAACAGTAACTAATCATGAATTTGCTCCGGCAAGTATAACTGAAGAAACAGGGGAGAGGGAACCAAAGGGAAGAGAACCGATTGTAATGGTTGACTGCGCATTACATGCTGTAGATGAAATTTTAAAGAGTGATGTAAACGCATTGCTCTATGGTCAGGATGTAGGAAGAAGATTAGGCGGAGTGTTCAGAGAAGCCGCTACGCTTGCACAGAAGTACGGAGATAACAGAGTATTCAATACGCCAATACAAGAGGCATACATTGTTGGTTCAACGGCAGGAATGAGCGCAGTGGGACTAAAACCAATTGTGGAAATTCAGTTTGCAGATTATGCTTTCGCAGGTGTGAATCAACTTCATGTTGAGTTATCGAAATCGTGTTACTTATCAATGGGGAAATTCCCTATCGGATGTGTTATAAGAATTCCCATAGGAGCATACGGCTCAGGCGGACCGTATCACTCGGGATGCATTGAGTCGAGCATTCTTCCTATGAGAGGAATTAAAGTTGCCTATCCTTCTAATGGAGCCGACCTGAAAGGATTGTTGAAATCGGCCTACCTTGATCCGAATCCTGTAATAATGTTTGAGCATAAAGGATTATACTGGAGTAAAGTTCCGGGAACAGGTTACGCGATGACAATTGAACCTGATGAAAATTATATTATCCCATTCGGCAAAGCAAGAATTGTACAGCATGCGGATAAAAATAAAATCGATAACGGAGAATCACTTGTAATAATTACCTATGGAATGGGAGTACATTGGGCATTGAATGCATCAAAAAATTTTCAGGGGCAAATTGAAATTTTAGATTTGCGCACACTAAATCCTATTGATGAAGAGGCAATGTATTCATCGGTAAAGAAACACAATAAATGTATTGTGCTGACCGAAGAGCCTACCTTAAATTCTTTTGCTGAATCTCTTGCAGGAAGAATATCGAAAGAGTGTTTCAAATTTTTAGATGCGCCTATTGAAGTAATGGGCGCGCTTAATATTCCTGCAGTTGCTTTAAATTCAGATTTAGAAAAAGCAATGCTTCCAAGCGCAGAAAAGCTTTCTGTTGTAATTAAAAAAGTTTTGAGTTATTAATTTTGTCAGTCAAGTAAAGTTTGTTTTTATAGCTAATAATTACATAGATACAGGGAAAAAATTATGCGAAATTTTTATGTTGCAAAATACAGTCAAAAGTTTAATATTATCTGACTCGCTCTAAGAAAAAATCTTTTCTCACCTCAAATAGAGTTAAATTGAGGAAATAACTTTTAACCGTGTAGCAACTCATCTATAGTTTAAAGTTTGTTTATAAAATCATTTTGGAAATATAAAACGCCGCACATTAATAGGCTGCTAAATCAAACGGACAGATTTCAAAATATGGAGTAAAAACTGGTATCACACCGGTTACTTATTTTATTAAAAAAAAGAGAGAGATTATAACTTTTACTATTGCTTTATAGCAAATATTTTCTAAAATTGTATTACCACTTAATATGTTAAAAAAGAAAGGAATCACTCGGTGCTTTTTTGTACTATTATATATATTTTTTATTACAAAACATAAAAAAAGTCCATTCTGATTTTTTCAGGGTGGACTTTTTTTATTAAAAATTTTCCTTGAGAATTTTTAATAAAAAATATTATTTTTAAAAACTCTTTTAAAAAAATTTATTAATTAACTAAATCCTTTAAGAAGGTAAACCATGAAAAAATGTACTTTATTAGTAGTAATGTTTCTTGTAATTGCAGGGAATATTTTTGCGCAAAGTAACAGAACAGCGCAAACAAACGATGTAAATCCCTTGTCATCGACTTTAAAGTCAGGCAATCCTGCAAATTCTATAGAAGCAGTTGGCGACTTGCTAAGAAACTACAACATAGATTCACTGACACCACCTGCAGTTGGAGGCTACGGAGTAGTATGGACAGGCTCTAATTTTATCGTTAGTGAATTCAATGCTAACTTATACTACAGATTTACTGCTAACTGGGTAAAGCGAGATTCTTTCGCAATTACAGGCGCCACAGGATTATTCAGAGATATGTGCTTTGCAAAAGGCTTACTCTGGGGAGTAAATACTACAAACCAAATTTTTGGTATTGATACCGGAACAAAAGCTGTAGTAAAAACTATTACCTGCACAGGCGCAGCAACATTAAGAGCTCTTGCATGGGATCCTTACAGAAACGGTTTCTGGGTAGGAACAACATCGTTCACAGGACCATTAGTATGTGTTGATACAAACGGAGTTAATATCGTCGGTGCATCAATCACAACACCTGCATCAGGATTATATGGTGCCGGATATGAAAACAATGGCTCACAAGCAACATCATTTATCTGGATAAGTACAGATGCAAGTCCTGCAAATGCAACACAAACATCATTGGTAAAATACAATGCTCAAACATTGGCAGTTGTAGCACCAACATTAACAATTACAGTTCCACTTCAGACACCTGCAGCAACATTAGCATCAGGCGGTGGTGAAGTAGTAACAAATTTAATCCCCGGAAAAAAGACATGGGTCGGAGTAGTTCAGTCTAATCCGGACAGAGTTATTGTAGTTGATCTTGGTGATTTACCTGTTCCTCCTCCTGTTACAACATTGGTATTATGTCATGATACGGTAAGTGGTTTAGCTACTGCAACAAAACCAAACAGAGATTCACTTGTAAAATATTTACCATCGTTAATCTCAGGTTTTGACGTTGCTACATTTGATACAAATTCAGCATTACCATCATTAACAAATTACAAAACTATCATTGTAGCTGAAGTTGCATTCAATACTCTTGTAACAAGATATTTAGGCAGAACAGCCAGAGTAAACTTAATGAACTGGTTAAACTCAGGTACACCCGGTAACAAGAAAAATCTTATTTTATTGGGCGGTGACGAAGCTTACAATTATCAAAGAACAGGCAGCGCAGGTCTCGATGCAGATTTCGCAAATACATTAGGTATCATTTACAGAGTTGACGATGCATCCGGAACACAAAAAACAGTGTTCAATGTTTCAACTCCTGCTGTAACTGATAGTTTAAGTAATGGTGTTCAATATTATCCTGACGGTGCGTCAGTTACAAATGGTGCTGTTGCACTTTTAGGTTATTTAGGTCATACAGGCACAGATACTTTATCCGCAATCGGAAGAGTATCAGCAAATTATAACGTTGCAACTGCATTCCAAGATCCAAGATATTACCAAAATATCGGAGGAAGCGCTTCTAACTCTTTAGGAAGAGGATTAAGAAGAACATTAGCAACATTATTGGCTTTCTGTAATTCTAATAGTGGTGGTATCACAGTAATACCAACTCTTAATAGTACAGTTGCGAAAAATTATACTTTAAGCCAAAACTATCCAAACCCATTCAATCCATCTACAATTATTAGTTTCGCAATTCCCCAAAACGGATTTGTGTCATTGAAAATTTATGATTTAGCAGGAAAAGAAATGACAACGTTGTTAAGCAGAAATATGACAACAGGAAACTATTCAGTAGAGTTTAATGCTGCCGCACTTTCAAGCGGAGTATATTTCTACAGACTTGAATCAGGTAACTTTGTTGAAACAAAGAAAATGATGCTTGTAAAATAATATTAAAATAAAATATTTTTTATTCACAAATCTGTCAGGCTTTTTGCCTGACAGATTTTACGTTTTAAAAAAGTTAGTATAGTAAATCAAAAACCAAAAAAGGAAAAAGGAAAAATGAAGACGAAATTTATTTACAGTAGTATTTTACTCGTTATTGCAATGGGTACGTTCTTAGGTTTTAGCATCAGCGATAATATCCATGGCGCTAGACCAAATAGTTCTGACTTAAGTAAAGTTATTGTACAGCAGCAACAAGATAATGGTGGTTACCATTCAGTAAATGCAACTGTTATTTATAATGATGCATGTGATGGCACTAACGATACAACATCATTAAAAGCAAGAGGTTACAAACCTTACTATAGAGGTACAGGAGCACAAGGTCTTACAGCTACATGGTTCCAAGGTGATGGTACAACTATCCCTTCATTTAATGGACCTGCAACCGGTTGTATCTTTGCAAACTACAATGTTGTAACAGGTACAAACAACATTGACAGTTGGCTAGTATTACCTAGAGTAGCTGGTGGTTTACAAGCTACTGACTCATTATACTTCTATGAAAGAACAACAGCAGCAAGTATTTACCCTGATTCAATCAGAGTAATGTATTCTGCAAACGATTCTACACCTGAAGGTACATGGACAGAATTAGGCAGAATGGTTGCTGATCTTAGTGGTTCATACTCTAAAAAAGGATTCAAAGCAACTTCTGCTTCTGCAAACGGAAGATTTGCAATCAGATACAATGTAGTAAACGGTGGACCAGCCGGTGCAAACAGTAATATTATTTCTGTTGACCAGATTTCTATCGTAAGAACAGATGCTCCTGTTGTATTACCCTCAGTATGGTACGAGCAGACATCAGGTTTAACAACACAATTAACATCGGTATCAGCACCTGATATAAACAATGTATGGGCATGCGGGTATGCAGGCAAAGTAATAAGAACAACAAACGGCGGAACATGGATATCAGCCAGCGGAAACTTAGGCGTAGCAGATATATATTCAGTCTATGCATTTGATGCAAACAACGCATTAGTAACAACATCACCCGGCGGTACATTTGTATACAGAACATCAAACGGTGGCACAAACTGGACACAAGTATATACAGATGCCAACGCATCGGCATTCATTGATTCATGGTACTTCAAAGATGCAAACAACGGATTAATGATAGCAGACGGCTACGGCGGCAGATCAAAAGTCTACAAAACAACTAATGCAGGAACAACATGGGATACAACAGGTGCAGGTAACTTTGCATCAACAGACGGAAGTTATAACAATGCAATCTTTGGTTCAGGAGATGTAGTATATTGGGGAACAGCAGCATCGAAGTTCTACAAATCAACAAACTTCGGAACAAGCTGGGCACCATTAACAGCCACAGGAAATACCAATACATTCTCATTCTGGTTCAACGATGCAAACAATGGTTTCATCGGCGGAACAATTTTGCAAAATACAACCAACGGTGGAACAACATTGACCACAAGCACAGTAGCCGGTACAGGAAGCTTCTCAGGTACAGTAGGAACCACAGCCGGTAATTACTGGACAGCTAGAGGAACTTCTGTATATGTTACAGCTAACAGCGGTACACTTTGGACTTTATCTCATTTAGGTGCAGGTGGAACATACAACCATATGACAGAAGCCAGAACAGGCAGCCCATATTTATATGCAGTAACAAGCACAGGCGGTATATCTAAATTCGGTGGTCTTGCTACAGGTGTAACACCGGTAAGCAATGTTGTTGATAATTATTCATTAAGCCAAAATTATCCTAACCCATTCAACCCAACAACAAGCATTCAGTTTGCAATTCCTACTTCAGGATTTGTAACATTGAAAGTTTATAACATGCTTGGTAAAGAAGTTGCTACTTTAGTTAACGGCAACCTGAATGCAGGTAATCACAGCTTTAATTTCAATGCATCGAACTTAGCAAGTGGAGTTTATTTCTATAAACTTGAGTCAGCTAATTTCTCTGATGTAAAGAAAATGTCACTTATTAAATAATACTTCAATAGTATAATTTTAAGTAACTTTCTAAAATAAATTCAGTTTAAAACCCCATTACGTGAAGAACGTGTGGGGTTTTTTATTTTTGATAATTATTTTATCAATCTATTTTACTATTGCTTTAAAAAAAATAATTATTCAATTTTGATTATACTCCTCAATTATATTAAACATTCTTAAAAGAAAGGAATTTTTATGAAATTTTTAAAAACTTTATTTCCGTTATTTGTTTTATTGGTATTTGCATTTAATGCATATGCTCAAGATGGCAAATCCTCACGCCCTGTTTTAAATGACGTTAACCCACTATCACAGATAGGTTCTATTTCGTCTTCGAAACAAGTAGTGCATAATCAGTTCGATGCCATCGGTGACTTATTAGCAAATTACAATGTAGACTCACTTGATCCTGGTGCCGCCAGTGGAAACTATGGTGTAGTCTGGACAGGTTCAAATTTCATTGTAAGTTTATTCAATGCTAATAAATTTTACAGATTTAATGCCAACTGGACTTTACGCGATTCATTCGTTGTAACAGGCTCAACCGGTTTGTTCAGAGATATGGCTTTTGCAAAAGGTCTTCTCTGGGGATGTAATACAACAAACCAAATTTTTGGTGTTGATACAGGAACAAAAGCAGTTGTGAAGACAATTACATGTTCAGGTGCAGCAACATTAAGAGCAATATGCTGGGACCCTGTAAGAAACGGTTTTTGGGTAGGTACAACAAGTTTCACAGGTCCATTAGTTTGCGTAGATACAAACGGTGTAAATATTCCCGGTGCAACAATTACAACACCAGCTTCAGGTTTATATTCAGTAGGTTATGATAATAATCCAACTGGTCCTTATCTTTGGGTTGGTACAGACCAAACACCAACTTCTAATACAGGAACATCTTTAGTTCAGTACAATGCTACAACTCTTGCACAAATTGGTGTGCCATTAAATATTACAGTACCACTAACAACAGGTGCTCCATTAGCATCTGGAGGCGGTGAAGTTGTAACAAACTTAGTTCCCGGAAAAAGAACCTGGGTAGGTTTAGTTCAGGGTACACCTGATAGAGTTATTGTAATAGATTTAGGAGCATCATCAACTCCCGGTTTAAGTGCATTCAATTTACAAACCCCTACTGCAGGCACAAGAATTGTAACATCTCCTGGTTCATCAACCCCTGTAACAATTACGTGGGATACTTCTGCAACAGGTGCAACATATAAATTCGTTTTTGGAGCAGCTTTACCGACAAGGAAGTTTGCAATTCCTTCATCAACAAATTCTATCACAACAACATTAGGAGCATTAGATAATCTTTTAGCAGCTAATGGTTTCACAAATAATGGAACTGCAACTGACTCAATAGTTGGTCAATGGGACGTATGGGGATTTAAAGGTCCCGGCGCACCTGGTGTTGACTCATTAAAGTCAACTAATGGTCCAAGAGCTATTACATTCAGAAGACAGCAGGTAAGTCTTACACCTTTTGCATTAACATCACCGGCAAGCGGAACAACAATAATTACATCTCCTGTTAACTCATCTCCTATATCAATTACATGGGGAGCATCCGGTGCAGGTTCTACGTACAGATGGCTATTCAAAACAGGCGCAACTTATACTGACCCTGCAACTATTAGGTTGCTTTCAGATGGATCAGGCTTTACAAATTCATTGACATTAAGAAATTCACAAGCTGATAGTATATTAGCAGCTCTTGGTGTCGCACCGGGAGATTCTTTATCAGGAATGTGGAGAGTAAGAGCTTACTCATCATCAGACTCATTGAGCTCAACAGCTCCTGACAGACAGCTTACTTTAAGAAGAGTTGGATTGTTACCATTAAGTCAGAATTTTGAAGATCCAACATTCCCGCCCCCATTCTGGTCATTGACCTTTACAGGTACTCAATACTGGACAAGACAGTTAGTAAGCGGATATGGTTCAGGAACAGCTTCTGCAAGATACAATATGTGGTCAGCCAGCACAGGTACAATACAATCCGTTACAAGCAATGTATTCCCTGCAGTAACTGCTCCGAATAATTTCTTAAGATTTAATTATGCCCATGCTTCTTACTTATCAGGCGGCGTATTGGCACCGGATTCATTAGGAGTATTCACATCAACTAATAGTGGTGCAACATGGACAAGACTAATAGGATTAGTTGCATCAACAACACCTCAGTTAGGTACGAACTCATCAACTAATCTTTCAACATTTGCATCGCAGTCTGAGTTTACACCAACAGCAGCACAATGGGGAACTAAGATATTTGCAATGCCTGTTGGAACAAATCAGGTAATGTTCACAGGATATAGCAGTTTCGGAAATGACGCATTTATCGATGATATTACTTCAGGAACATCAACAGGAGTCGGAACACCAATAAGCTTAATTCCAAATAAATTTGAATTAAGCCAAAATTATCCGAATCCGTTTAACCCGACTACTAAGATTAATTTCTCAATTCCAAAACAATCATTTGTATCATTAAAAATTTATGATATGCTCGGAAGAGAAGTTGCTCAATTAGTAAATCAGGAATTAACTCCGAATAATTATTCATTCGATTTCAACGCAGCAAATCTTTCTTCAGGTGTTTATTTCTATAAACTTGAAGCAGCAGATTTCTCCGACGTAAAACGAATGATGCTTATAAAGTAATATTGTAAAAGAAATAATTTAATTGTAAAAAGCCCGTGTATGAAGAATGCATGGGCTTTTTTATTGTATAAGGATATTAGTTGAGATTTGTTTATAACTTTGCTATTATTTATTAACTGCATTACATCTTTTAGCTATATGAGAATCTTTACCAAAGTAATAATAACAATACTTTTTTTATTTTCCTTAGATAGTGCAATAGCTCAAAATAGTAATGTATTTTCTGCTTTGAGAGACCCCAATCCACCCAAAAAAAATTATACTCAAAACTCATCTTCAGTAGAAAGTTACTTAAGCCGTTGGTTTGGAAATTCTATCACAGGCTCAACAGGAATTGTAAAATCATTTTTAAATAATCCCGGAAGCTTAACTTTAGTTTCAGCATCATCACGTTCATTGTATGGCGCGGCAAGAAATTCAGCTGGGGTGTATTATGCAGTTGAATATGTTTCTCTTGGTACAGGAAATCTTGTTACAATCGATACATCTTCAGGAGCAATAAATACTGTTGCTGCTTTATCGGGTTTAGGCGGAGGTCACGTTGTCACAGGTATGGCTTGGGATAACAATTCAGGCATAATGTACGTTGTATCGGTTGATGGTGCGGTAGGAAGACTTTACACAGTTAATCTCACAACAGGAGCACTTACTACTATTGCCGCATCGATGGCAGGCTCAACATTTCCGATTGATATCGCGATTAATAATTCAAGTGTGATGTACAGTATAGATGTGAATTCAGATGTATTAAATACGATTAATAAGTCTACAGGCGCAGCAACGTTAGTAGGTTCTTTAGGTATTAATATAAACTTTGCGCAGGGGATGGCATTCGACCCTGATACTGATTCTCTTTTTCTTGCCGCATACACCGATGCTGGAAGATTATACAGATGTAACACAAGCAACGGAGCAACAACTTTAATAGGAGCGTTCGGTTCTTCCGGTAATGAAATTGATGCGTTTATAATTCCACCAAAAACAAACAGACAATTGAATGCGTTTAATCTTCAAACCCCTTCTGATGGTTTGAGAATTGTAACAGTTGCAGGTTCATCAACACCTGTTGTTATTTCATGGGATACATCAGGAACAGGCGCGAATTATAAATTTATCTTTGGAAATCCTACAGTACCACCAAGAAGAATTGTTGTTGCATCAAGTGTAAATTCAATTAATACAACATTAGGAGCGTTAGATGCTCTTCTCGCATCATATGGTTTTACAAATAATGGTTCAGCAACTGATTCTGCAATTGGTCAGTGGGATGTGTGGGCTTATAAAGGAACAGGTGCACCGGGTGCAGATTCATTGAAATCTACTAACGGACCAAGGGCATTAACTTTAAGAAGACAGCAAAATTTACTTGTACCTTTTGTATTAGCTTCTCCTTCATCGGGAACAACTTTTGTTATTTCTCCTGTTGATACTTCTCACATAAATTTTTCGTGGAGAAATTCAGGTGCAGGGAACAATTTCAAATGGCTTTTTAAAAATGCAGGCACTTATTCAGACCCTGCAACATTCAGATTTGCTTCAAATAATTCCGGTTTCGATTCAGTTATATCTATAAGAAATTCATTCCTTGATAGTGCATTAGTAGGTTTAGGAGTGGCCGCAGGAGATTCTATTACAGGTACATGGAAAGCGCGCTCATACTCGGGAACTGATTCAATAAATTCTACAGCTCCTGATAGACAAGTAACATTCAGAAGGATTGGATTACTTCCATTATACCAGGATTTTTCTCAAACGATTTTCCCTCCTTTGTACTGGAGTTTAGAATACACAGGCTCATTATATTGGTCACGTGAAATACCAAGTGCATACGGTTCAGGTACAGGCTCTGCAAGGTTTAAATATTGGTCTGCTGATAACGGTACTACTCAATCTTTAATCAGCAATCAGTTTCCACCTGTGACTCTATTTAATATTTTAATGTTTAGTTATGCTCACAGATTTTATCTTGATGGCAGTAACGTTTTAGCCCCGGATTCTCTTGGTGTTTACTCCTCAACTGATAACGGGAGTACATGGACTTTGGCAAAAATGCTCATCACAACACAAACACCGCAGATTGGAACTAATAGCAGTACTAACCTTACTACAACTTCCGGTTCAGGTGAATATTTAATTCCGGCTGGAAACGAATGGGCTACAAAGTACGTACAAACTCCGGTACAAACTAATCGTATAAAGTTTATTGCTTATAGTGCTTACGGAAATAATCTTTTCATTGACAATATTTATTACGGGCCAATAGACGGAACAGGAAATCCTATTAGTTTTACTCCGTTAAAATTTGAACTGTCACAAAATTACCCAAACCCATTCAACCCTACAACAAAAATAAATTTTTCTATTCCTAAGCAAAGTTTTGTAACGCTGAAAGTGTTTGATATGCTTGGAAGGGAAGTAGCGGAATTATTAAATAAAGAATTAAGCCCGAATAATTATTCAATAGATTTCAACGCATCAAATTTTTCATCTGGAGTTTATTTTTATAAATTGGAATCAGCAGAATTTACGGAAGTAAAAAGAATGATGCTGATAAAGTAAAACTTTTTAGAAATTCAATCGTACACCAAAATACCTTAGAATCCTCAAGATTTTAAAAGCTCCTCAGACCCATAATTCCTTTAAATTCTCTCAGTTTTATCCTCAATTTAATCTCTCACTTTTCTCTCATTACTCTCTAATGTCTCGTATTTTAACTCTCAGGACTCTCATATAACTCTCATATAACTCTCATCATCATAATCAAAAGAAAATCTTTTGGTACTTTATTAACTGTTAAAATATTTTTTGGAGGATATATGAAAAAACTCTATTTACTTCCTCTCCTCATTTTTTTTGAACTATTAATTTTACAAGGGTGCAGTAACCCTGTATCTGATTCTGCATCATTGGTTGATTTACAAGATTCCAAGGAAACAACTTCTATAGATAGAAATAATTATTCTACATTGGAATTCTATGTCTGGAAAATGGTGCCCGTTGGTATGACACCGGCTGTTTCAAATGCAACTGTTGATATCTACAATGGTTCGAAATTTATTTGCTCTGTAGGAGTTACACACATGACAGGGAAAGTTTCTTTATCCGGGTTATCTCTACCTCCGGGAAATTACAAGGCTATTGCATATACATGGATAGGAGTTTATATGGATTATTACGGCTCTGTAATTTTCAGCAATACAAATTCTAATTCAGTAGTCTCTATTCAGGTTAATCATATATAAAAAATAAAATAAGTCCGTCCATTCTATGGGCGGACTTTATTAAACTTTCCTCTCATTTCTTCATATTATTTAAAAAACGTAATGAGTATTTTTAGTTTTAATAACTTCACCACACTTCTATGAGCAAACTTACTATTAATGATTTAATTGAACAAAAGAAAATTAAGGGAAACCGAATACTGGTAAGAGTAGATTTTAATGTTCCGCTGAATGAAAATCGTGAAATAACAGACCCGAAAAGAATAATGGAATCACTTGCCACAATTGCTGCAATATGCACACGCGGAGGAAAATGTATATTGATGAGCCATCTTGGAAGACCAAAGGGAGAAAGAAATCCAAAGTATTCATTAGATGTTGTCGCAGAATTTTTATCAACACAGCTGCAAAGAAAAATATTTTTTGCCGATGATTGCATTGGTGAAAATGTGCCGAGAATGATTGGAGAAATGAAGGATGGTGATATTTTACTTCTGGAAAATTTAAGATATTATAAGGAAGAAGAAAAGAACGATACTGAGTTTGCTAAGAAACTTGCTTCTTATGGTGATATTTATGTTAATGATGCATTCGGAACTGCCCATAGAGCGCACGCTTCCACTGAAGGTGTAACACATTTCATAAAGGAATGCGCCGCAGGATATTTAATGGAGAAAGAATTAAATTATCTTGCTCATGCAATTGATAATCCGAAGAAACCATTATGCGCAATACTTGGCGGTTCAAAAATTTCCGGCAAGATTGATGTTATTCAAAATTTAATGAATAAATCCGATTCCATTTTAATCGGCGGCGGAATGATGTTTACATTTTATAAAGCATTGGGATATAATATAGGTAAGTCATTACTCGAGGAAGATAAAGTTGAGCTTGCAAAAGAAATTTTAGAAAATGCAAAATCCACAGGTAAGAAAATATTACTTCCAACTGATGTAGTGTATGCAAGTAAATTTGATAATGCTGCTGAATCAAAAATCTTTAATGCAGATTCTCTTCCTGCTGAATATAGCGATTGGATGGGAATGGATATAGGACCTGAAAGCATTAAAACATTCAGCGAAGAAATATTAAACTCTAAAACAATTATTTGGAACGGACCAATGGGTGTTTTTGAAATGGATAATTTTGCCAAAGGAACATTTGAGATTGCGCAGGCATTAGCCGATGCAACTGATAAAGGTGCGATTACAATTATTGGCGGGGGTGATTCTGCCAGTGCAATTGCAAAAGCAGGATTGGAAGAAAAAGTTTCTCACGTATCTACAGGCGGGGGAGCATCGTTGGAATTTTTAGAAGGGAAAAAACTTCCGGGAGTTGAAGCGCTTACGAACTTGTAAATTTTTTATCACTGATTACGCTGATTGATTATGATTTTTATGAGTTGGTAACTAAAATTATCTATTCATTTCAATCATTTTAAATCTGTGTAATCAGTGATTGGAATCTTACCTATCCACAATCGCCGCAGTAATTTCTGCTTCGCATGCAACTTCACCGCCAACATATCCTTTATAAGCTTTGCCTTTCAGTTTACAAATCCCACTTCTGAAATAAATTAATTCCATTTCAATTACAAGCTGATCACCGGGAACTACAGGCTTTCGCATCTTCGCTTCTTTTATTGATGCAAAATAACCGAGCTTATTTGAAGTATCGCCAAGTTCATTTAAAATTAAAATACATCCTGTTTGCGCCATTGCTTCGATTATCATTACTCCGGGCATAACAGGTTTCCCGGGGAAGTGCCCCTGAAAGAATGGTTCATTTATCGTAACGTTTTTCACGCCGACTATTCTCTTACCCATTTCAATTTCGATAATCTTATCCACCATTACAAACGGGTATCTATGCGGAAGAATTTTTAATATCTCTTCAATATCATAAACACCCTTTGCTGATTTTAATGTCTGATATTTTTTCTCAAGCTTCTTTTGGAGATAAAGTTTACGAAGCATTTTTGTAAATTCAACATTAGCTCTGTGTCCCGGTCGCGCTGCAAGAATTTGTCCTTTAATCGGCGCACCTATGAGAGCCATATCGCCGATTAAATCCAAAGCTTGTGACGCGCTGGTTCATTTTTAAATCGTAAATTTTTATTGTCTAAAATTCCATTTGAGCCCATGATAACGCTCTTCTCAATTCCTAAACGCTTTTTCATTTTTTCAAATTCTTCATCGGATAAATCCATATCCATAATCACAATTGCATTATCAATATCGCCGCCTTTAATGAGATTGTTTGCTCTTAGCATTTCAACTTCACTTAAAAAACAAAAAGTTCTCGATGGAGCAAACTGCTCTGCAAATTCTTTCTGCATACTGAACAATCCCGTATGCTGAACACCCAAAGCAGGATTATTAAAATCTATCATTACAGAAATTCTAAAATCATCTTTAAGCGGTAGAGCAACTATGTCAACATTATTTATTGGGTCCTGATAGTGAACAGTATCTTCAATAATAAGATAATCTTTATTTGCTTCCTGCTCAACAAACTCAGCTTTTTGCAGAGTTTCAACATATGCTTTTGCGCTTCCATCCATAATCGGAACTTCGTTTGAATCAAGTTCAATCAATAAATTATCTACTTCGCATCCCATGATGGCTGCAAGAACGTGCTCAACAGTATGAACTTCAACTCCGTTCACTGCGATAGTTGTACCGCGCGATAAATCCGTTACGTGGTCAACATCTGCGGGAATTTCAGGTGAGTCCTTAATATCAATTCTTTTAAATCTTATTCCGAAATCTTCCGGAGCCGGTTTAAAAGTCATGTTGGACTTATTGCCCGTATGCAATCCTACACCTGAAAGTGTAATAGGATTTTTTATTGTTCTTTGCTTTTCAAACATCATTTGAGGATAATTTTATTTATAATTGATTCTAATTCTTTGACTCGTTTTTCTAACTTATCCAGATTTCTGATTCGTACGTCCTGTTTTAAATCTTCCGCCTGTGGCTTCGCTCTGTATCCTAAATATACTCCCGGCTTTGTAATTGATTTTGAAACGCCGACTGAGGCACCGATGATAACATCATCGCAGATTTCTATGTGCCCTACAATTCCTGCCTGCCCGCCAATCATACAACGCTTACCGATTTTAGTTGAACCTGCCACACCTGTCTGCGCAGCTATTACAGTATTTTCTCCTATGATAACATTGTGCGCAATTTGAATTTGATTGTCTAATTTAACGCCTTTACAAATTCTTGTCTCGCCGATGGTTGCTCTGTCTATTGAACAGTTACTTCCGATTTCAACATCGTCTTCTGTTACAACATTTCCAATCTGCGGAATTTTTTTAAATGAGCCGTCAGATTGTCTTGCCTGTCCGAAGCCATCACTTCCTATTACTGTGGAAGAA
>JBBRQV010000051.1:0-18725 GCA_038225955.1 Ignavibacteria bacterium
GGGGTACCCTTTGGGTCATCCAATCATAACTTTTCTCGTTCCGATGCTCCTGCATCGGAACGTTTTTTATTTTCAATAGAATCGACAATGAAAACTATCATTACAAACATAATTAGATCTCTCTGTTTCTTAATTATTTTACTCTACTGTAACACTTCGTTTTGTCAAATCGAAAAGCTACCTTATTATAAAAAAGCATTAGAATATATTAAAGATAATAGCTTTGTTCAAGAAAGATATGGTGAATGGATAACGAAGAATGGCAGTTCTCCAAAATACTTTGTATCAAAGGAGGTTTTGTACTTTGAGCCAAGAGACTTTCGCAGTGAGATAATAGATTTTCAATTTAAGAATTTGGATAGTGTTACAAAAATTTCTATTGAGGGGTTTTTAGACAATGTAATCCGGACAAAAGATATATATAGAACTGATTCATTGTTATTAAGACTTAATAATGAAACAGAGCCTAATTTAATTTTGTTTTTCTCTAGAATTTTATGGAGTGGAGAATATAAATTGTTTACTGCATCTATTCATATAATTAGTAGTTCCGGTTATAATGGTGACATGTCATATTTATTTACTCATAAATTTTATACCGAATATACAAAGTCTTCGAATATCACATTTTTGTTTTATATGAATGATGCTGGTGATATAATCAAAATTTTTACTAAACAATTTGTAGAATGATTTTCTATTATTCCCACTTAAAAGTCTTCGCAGCGAGAAGATAAATAATAACTCCCCAGCCAAGCAAAACCAGAATATCATTTCCGACTGCAAACAAACTCGCGCCTTCAAATGCGATTTTCCGCATTGCCTCATTCAGATATGTTAACGGAAGAATTTTAGCAACGGGTTGCAGCCAGCTTGGGAAATTTGTTATAGGAAAAAATGTCCCCGAAAGTAAAAATTGCGGCAGCGTGATTAAGTTTGCAATCGGCGGTACGGCGTTTTCATTTTTCGCAATTCCCGAAACCAGAAATCCGAAGCCGAGAAAGACAATCATTGCTATAACTGAAAGCACCATCATATTTAAAAACGTGGTAAATCCGTTTACCAATGTAAATCCGAAAACGGTATAACCGATTAGAATAATTATTACTGCGCTTGAAAGCGAAAATATTAATCTTGCGAAGGATTCACCAAAGATAATATAAATTCTTTTTATCGGCGTTGCAAAAAATCTTTTTAATACCAATGTCTGGCGTAGATTAATAAATACAAATGCCGTCCCAAAAATACCTGCGCTAAGCAATGAGAAGCCAAGCTGCCCCGGCAAAATAAAATCTATCGTTTTATATTTACGTCCTTCAACAATTTGTTCGTTCAGTCTTGCAAGAGGAACGTCGATATTAAATTTTGAAAGATTGAGCTTATCAATTACATCGTTCAAAATCATTTTTATCACACTGCCTCTATCAGCTGAAGCCGAGCTTGTTTTCAGCGTAACGTTGTAAGATGGTTTATTATCTACAAATCCTTTTGAGATACTTATCACTCCGTCTATCTGCCCCTTCTCAAGTTTTATTTTCAGCTCTTCATCGGGGATATCTTTATTCAGTCTTATCGTTTTTATATTTTGTATCGATTGCATCACGGGATTATCCATGTCGGAATTTTTTTCAACGGCAAGGTCAACTGAAAATCCGCCACCGCCGATGAATCCGAACACAACAATAAATATCAGAGGGAAAAGCAGATTGAAAACAACTGCCGAAGGATTTCTTGTTATTGATTTTAAGCTTGCCTTGGATATTGCAAGCATTGCTCTTAACTGGCTATACTTTTTTTCCATTATAGGTCCCTTAATTCCTTTCCTGTTAAATCTAAAAATACATCTTCAAGTGTTGCTTCTTTAACTTCCTTGCTGCGCTTAAATCCTTTTTTTATTAAGCTGTCTATTAGATTATTCGGAGTATCGATTGTAATAATTTTTCCTTTATCTATTATGCCAACTCTCTCACATAAAACTTCTGCCTCATCCATGTAATGAGTTGTAAGCATTACCGTCGTGCCTTTGCTTTTGATATTGAGAACCAGGTCCCATAAATTTCTTCGTGCCTGCGGGTCAAGTCCCGTTGTAGGTTCATCAAGAAAAACTACTTTCGGAGAATTTATCAGAGTAGTTGCAATTGAAAATCTCTGCTTCTGTCCGCCGGAAAGCTCTTTGAATTTTGACTTCGCTTTTTCGCGAAGGTCAACAAGGTCAAGCATTTCCATAACGTTTACATCTACGTTATATAAACCCGCAAATAAATTAAGAAGCTCGGATAAAGTAAGATTGGGATAATACCCCGCTGCCTGAAGCTGAACTCCTATGACATTTTTTATATCGTTAGGAGATTTATCGAGTGATAATCCGCAGACTGAAACATCTCCTGAAGTTTTCTCACGTAGCGTTTCCATTATTTCAAGCGTAGTTGTTTTTCCTGCGCCATTAGGACCAAGCAGCCCGAAGATTTCACCTTCCTTCACTTCAAAGGAAATTCCATCAACGGCAACTAAGTCGTCATATTTTTTTACGAGGTTTTTTACCTCAATTATATTGCTCAAATTTTGTTGTTTGAATTTGTGGTGTGTTGTAAAATACGATATAAAACAAAAAAGGTTAAGAGAAATATCTTAACCTAAATTTGAATTTTGACCTGACAGGTTTTTAATCCTGTTAGGTCTGTATGCATAATAAAATTTATCTCTGACTTTAGAATGACAATTATATTATGCCAAATTTTTCGTTCAGAGTTTATTCAAAAATGACCTGACAGGATTAAAAACCTGTCAGGTATATACTTTTACTCCAGCATGCTCTTCAGCATCCAGATAGTTGTTTCGTGATAATTAATTCTTGCTATGAGTAAATCCTGTGACGGCTCATCATCTGCTGCTTCCGCTAACTTAAATGCTTCCTTTGCAGTCTTCACAACTTTGGCGTGATTATCTGCAAGTATTTTTATCATAGCGGTTGCTTTCGGAATTCCTTTCTCTTCTTTTAAAGTGGTCAGCTTTGAAAACTCTGCAAATGTTCCCGGAGCATCGGCATCAAGTGAACGAATTCTTTCTGCGATTTCATCGGTTGATGTCCATAGCGCATTGTATTGCTCTTCAAACATAATATGAAGTGTTCTGAATAAAGGCCCTCTTACGTTCCAATGAAAATTGTGTGTTTCAAGGTATAGCATAAAAGTATCTGCTAAAAGTTTTGATAAACCTTCTGCCACTTTTTTGCTTGTATCTAATGTCTTTGCCATAACTTTTTATTTATAAATTTAGTTAATGTTTAATATTTAAAATCATCATCATATTCTCCGTAGCCTTTTTCCTGAGTGAACATACTGCCGACCATATCTTTATAAGATACAGTTGAATCCATATCATCCTTTGCGATCTTCGAACTCTGATGCAGACCGTCAAGAACAAACTCCATTAGTGCAGCAAGCTCATATTCGGTCTCGTAATACTGAGAATACTTTTTCACAAATTTTTCAAGACCATCAACTTTTTTCAGTTCTTTAAAGTAATCTTTAAAAGTCATATCATCTTTTATGTTGACTTTCCCGCCGTATTGGAACCACTCAACTATCTCTGCATAAACATCTGCTTCAGGTTTATCTGTTTTTTTCTTTTTTAAAAGCGGGTCAGGAAAATATTTTCTGAAAATTTCTCTTACTGCTTTTGAGAGCAATGCCCTCGATACTTTTATTGCGCCTTCCTGCTCACCTTCAAAGACTAATTCCATTTTTCCTGTCATCCCGGGGAGCATAGCATTTATATCACAAACTCTGAGGTAAATATCTTCTTCATTGTTCATAATTGCTCTGCGCTCGGCGTTACTGATAAGATTTTCCATAGAGGAAATTGTCAGCCGCGCGCTTACGCCGGATTTCTGATCAACAAATTCACTCACTCTTGCCTGCATAGCAGTCATTTCAATTATCTCTTTAAAGTAATATGGTATCGTAACTTTGCCGTTCGTTCTTTTTGTCCATGAGTATGTATCAGTTATTTCTATTCCGTCCTCAATATTTTTCGGATAGTGTGTAATTATCTGTGAGTCAATTCTGTCTTTCAGAGGAGTAATAATATTTCCTCTGTTTGTATAATCTTCCGGATTTGCAGTGAAGACCATAAGCACGTCAAGAGGAATGCGGATATTAAATCCCCTTATCTGAATATCTTTCTCCTGCATAATATTTAGCAAGCCAACCTGTATCCTCGGCTGTAAATCTGGAAGCTCGTTGATAACAAAAATTCCTCTGTTCGTTCTAGGAATAATTCCGAAATGAATCGCACCTTCATGGGAATAATGCAGCCGTTGATTCGCTGCTTTGATAGGGTCGATGTCTCCGATTAAATCTGCAATGTTTACATCGGGAGTTGCGAGCTTCTCGCTGTAGCGCTGCTCACGTGTAATCCATTCTATTTCCGTTTCATCGCCTTTTTCATTTATAATATCAACTGCGTGTTTCGATATGGGATGAAAGGGATTGTCGTTTATCTCAGAGCCTTTTACAATAGGAATAAATTCATCAAGAAGGCTTGTAAGCATCCTTGCCATTTTTGTTTTTGCCTGACCACGAAGACCGAGCAGAATAATATCGTGCTTGGCAAGAAGCGAGTTTACCACTGAAGGCACAACGGTATTTTCGTATCCAACGATTCCTTCAAAAAGTGTTTCCTTATTTTTTATTTTTCTGATGAGATTATTTCTTATTTCATCTTTTACAGTGTATGTATCGTAGCCGGCTTTTTTCAGTCCGCCTAGAGTTTTTATTTCAGTTAAATTCATTAATTGATATAATAGTTAGGGTTAATATTCAAAAATTACAACCGCCCTCGCAATAAAAGAGTTTCGTTATTTTATTATAATAAAATCAATTATCCGTTAAACTGGATGTACGAGTTAAGCATTTCGATTTTTTCTTCTTTTTCCTGCATATCATGGTACATTATATCACGGATGGAAAGAATTCCGATTAAATCGCTGCCTTCTCTTATGGGTATATGGCGGATGTTTTCCTGCTTCATTATTTGCAGGCAGTACTCAGGTGTGTCGTGGGATTCAACGAGTATAACTCCTTTAGTCATTACTTCATCTATCATAGTTTTTTTCAGGTCAAGCTCTTTAGCAGCGCAGCGGCGGAGCAAATCCCTTTCAGAGAAAATTCCCACTAACTTTTTTCCTTCTTCCAAAACAGGAACAGCGCCTACGTTATGCATATCCATATACTTCGCAACGTCATAGACTGACATTCCAGTTCTTACGAAATGAAGTCTGTCTTGTTTGATTAAATCTTTTAAGCTTGCCATTTGCGCCTCCTTGCATTTTTTAAGTTTTAAAAATTTTTCGATAAAAGAAAATCAGCAGGGGGCTGAATATTAAAGAAAAGAGAAAGGTGAATTAAATTAAGATTAAAGAATATTTTTGAAATAAACTAAGCAAAATTTTTTGATATTTTTAATCACTGATTTCGCTGATTTGTAATGATTGTAGTGATGCTAATCATAAATAACTCAGTTTTATAATCAGCAAAGTGTAGGATTTCATAGCACAATAAATCCCTTTAAATTCAATCTTTAAGACGTTAAATTTCGCCAAACTAAAACTCTCAATTAACAGATGAAAAATCTATACATACTCATCGCTCTTTTTTTGATTTTCACAAGTCAGGCTTTTTCACAGTCCGGAGACGAAAATTTAAAATCTGTAGTTAAAGTTCCGGCAGGATACAATTTCAATCAATTTGATGTAGCAAACAGCACAGTGCAAACTGTAAACGGATACGATAATTTCTATTTAGGAACTGATTTCGGCGAACCTCATATTGCAACAAATCCAAGAAACCCATTAAACAGCATTTGCGCTTTTAATACTAACACCGTTTACTATACACTTGACGGCTACAACTGGACAAAAGTATTTGTAGGTTTCCCGGGGTTTGCATCATCTGAAATACTGGGAGATCCTGTTTTAGCATTTGACAGCTTAGGCAATATTACATACGAACAGCTTTATCAGCAGGGAAGTACATACGGAGTAGTGGTAACACGCTCTACCGATGGCGGACAATCTTTTTCAGGCGCATACAGAATAACAGCAACAACAGTGGGATTATCCGATAAAGAATGGATTTGCGCCGACCAGACTGCAGGTCCATACTCAAATAATTTATATACCGGCTGGAGACAGTTTGGCTCAACAGGAATGAGGTTTTCCCGCAGCACAAATGGCGGCATGAACTGGTCAAGCCCTATTACACTTAACGGCGACCAGGGCGCTTATGTCTGTGTAGGTCCTAACGGATTAACACAGGGCGGAAGCGTTTACATGGCAAATACAAACGGCGGAAATATTTTGGTAGCACGCTCAACAGATGGCGGCGCTACAATGAACGCTCAGGTTTCGGCAGTTGGTTTTTCAGGTTCAGGTGTTATTTGCTCAGGCAGACAAACAGTAAAAGGATGTATAAGAACAAATTCATTCCCAAAGATTGCCGCTGACGGAAGTTACGGAGCTTACAGAGGAAATGTGTATGTAGTTTATGAAGCAAATCCATTAGGACCGGATGTTGCAGATATATTTTTAGTCCGCTCAACCGATTACGGACAAACATGGGGAACACCCGTAAGAGTGAACGATGATGCCACAACTGCAGACCAATGGATTCCTGCAATTAGCGTAGATAACACAAACGGAAGAATTTATTTAAGCTGGATGGATTCAAGAGAAGACCCGACTGCAAATCTTCAAACAAGAATGTACGGAACTTACTCAACCGACGGCGGAGTGACGTTCGCGCCAAACTCCCCTGTATCAACTACTCTTTTCAATCCTGATAATATGAAGGTCAGTCAGGGCTCAGGTCAGGCATTTTACATAGGAGATTATCTTGGAGTATCAGCAATAGACAAAACTGCTTTAACAGTCTGGATGGACGGAAGAGCAAACACATTAGGTAGTTATGTCGGATATTATCCTGATTATGCAATGACTACATCTGTTCCAAGTGTATACATGGCAAACAATGACAGCTCATTTGTAACTATAGCGGTTCCAAGCGTAAAGGGACCATATAACGATAGAGTGAAATTCACAGCTGCGCTAGATTCTATCCCTACATCAGGCTCCATCAATTTGAGTTTTGTGAATAATAAAGATTCTGTAACAGCATATCCCGATTCAGTAAAATTAAGAATAAAAACCGTTGGAAGCGTAACCCAAAGATTATACAAGGTAACTGTAACAGGAAGAGGAACAAACGGAACACCTGTTCACAAAAGAACAATTGATTTACTTGCGAACTCATCTTACCTTACAGTAAGTACGAACAAGCCTACATTAACTGAATTTAAAATTAACGGAATTACATATAACAATCTTCAGACACAGGTATTCCCTAACGGCTCTAATGTAACTCTTGAAGCTGTGACACCATCAACCGGGACACAGACTCGTTACAAATTCATAAGCTGGTCAAATGCAGGAACAAATCCACAGAACGTAATAATAAACAGCAACGTAACTCTTACTGCTAATTATATTCCTCAGTACAAAATTACGGCAATAACACCATACGCAGGTACGTTCGGGACAAATCAATTTTATGATTCAGCGCAGGTATTTCAGTTTGGAGTTACTTCAAGAAGAATAAATTCAGGCGGAACAAATTATTATTTCCACGCATGGGTAGGTGCAGGTACCGGTTCTTATTCAAGTGCTGACAGTTCAGGAAGGGATTCCATGGTAACATGGAAATTATCATCTGGCCCTATAGTAGAATCAGCATTATGGACAGATGTTCCGATTGGAATAAAAAATATTTCAACTGAAATCCCAAAAGAATTTAAGCTTGAGCAAAATTATCCTAATCCTTTTAATCCTGTAACAAATATAAGATTTGATGTTGCAAAAAGCGGATTAGTAAAAATTGTTATTTATGATCTATTGGGTAAAGAAGTCAGTATTGTTGTGAACAGACAATTGACCCCGGGCAGATATGTAATAGATTTTAACGGAGAAAATTTATCAAGCGGAATTTATTTTTATAAACTTATTACCGATGATTTCGTAAGTATTAAAAAAATGACCTTATTAAAATAAATAGCCGGACAGTTTTCAATTATTCAGGCAGATTAAAACTGCCTGAATTATAATTTTTCCCCTCACACTTTTAAGATAAAAATATTTTAATACGATACTTAAATTAGTTTCATTAATACTATATAATTTTTATTTTATAACAATTATTAAAAAACTAAACCCAAAGAAATGAAGGAAAAACTACTTAAAGCTTTACCCTTTCTAATTTTAAGTTTGTTTAGCGGGTTTGCATTTTCTCAGGATGATCCGAATTTAGACCAGGTGCCAAGACGTTTTTACGACTTTGGCAGCAGCAATCATCAGTCTGCGCAACCGTTCGTTGTGACCGGTTCGGATTATTTTGACAACTTTGATATTGGTGTTGACTTTGCTGAAGTTCACTTAGTCGTAAACCCAACCAATGCGCTAAACTCATTCGCGATGTACAACAATATTTCCGCTTCCTTAGGTGTTACGCCTCACGTAACATTTGACGGTGTTAACTGGACGACAATAAATCCTTCATGGGGAGCCCCTATGAGCGGTGACCCTGTTGGTGCCTACGACAGCTTAGGAAATCTTTATGCTGATAATATGTATAATAACGGCGGTGGAACTATCCTCGGAACAAGGACTGCTAAATCTACAAACGGAGGTTTAACATGGGTATCTGTTGTTAACAACAACGTTGGTAATGATAAGAACTGGATTGCATGCGACCAAACAGGCGGTCCTTATGCGAATTATGTTTATGGTGTAATGACTCCGGGAAACGTAACAAGAAGCACTGATCAGGGAGCTTCGTTCAATGTTACTTTTTCCTCAACAAATGCTTTACCCGGAATGATGGTGTGTGTCGGTCCAAATAAAACCGGCGGAAATATTCCCGGAGGCTGCGTTTATGTTGTTACAAATACAGGAAGCTCATTTGCTGCAGTATGGACTTTTTTCCGTTCGACAAACGGCGGCGCTTCATACTCACAGGTATCACAAGTTCAGTATGCAAATTATGTAGGAACAAACGTCGGTGGAAGAAATTCAGTTGAGAATTTCAGAACACGACCTTATCCAATGATAACTTGCGATAACAGTTATGGTCCTAACAGAGGAAGATTATATATAATTTATGCTTCTAACTTCCCGGTAGGCGATGGTAATAAACCTGATATATGGTGCAGATATTCAGATGACCAGGGTGTTTCATGGTCAGCACAAACCAGAATAAATGACGACGTAAGTCCTGAAGCTCACAATCAATGGCATCCTTCAACATGGTGCGATAAAAAGACAGGAAGACTTTTTGTAAAATGGCTTGATACAAGAGATTGTCCTACAAGCGATAGCTGTCTTGTGTATGCATCTTACTCAGATGACGGCGGCGTAACTTTCGCAGCGAACAAACAGATTTCAAATAAAAAATTCAAAATTAACTGTACGACTTGCGGCGGCGGCGGAACACCTGCATACCTCGGTGACTACGATGCTATCAACTCAAACGGTAAAAATGCAATTATGGCATGGACAGATTTCCGTAACGGAAATTTTGGTAGTTATACTGCTTACTTCCCCGACTATGCAATGAAGACAAGTGTTACAAGCACATCAGTTGCAAGTAATGATTCTGTATTTGTAACAGTAAGTGTTCCTGCAGTAAAGGCATATAACGATAGAGTTAAATTCACTGCAACATTAGATTCTATTCCAACTTCAGGTTCGTTACAATTATCTTTTGTTAACGGCAAAGACTCAGTAACAGCTTTCCCTGATTCAGTCAAACTAAGAATTAAAGCAGTCGGAACAGTTAACTCAAGAGTATTCAAAGTATCAATTAAAGGCTCAGGTCCTGGTGGTGTACCTGTTCACGTGAGAAATGTAGATTTACTTGTAAACTCCTCATTCCTTACAGTCGGTTCAAACAGAAACGGACTTGTTACTATCAATGTAAACGGAACACCATATACGACTACACAGGTGATAACATTTACAAACGGTACAAATGTTACTCTTCAAGCTGTAACACCTTCATCGGGTTCACAGACAAGATATACATTCCAGAACTGGTCTAATGCAGGTGCAAATCCTCAGACATTCCCTGTGAATAACACTCAGACTGTTACTGCAAACTATAATGTACAGTACAAACTGACTGGAGTCACTCCTTACTCTACTGTAGCAGGAAGCGGCAGCTTCTTTGATTCTGCTGCAACTATGTCGTTCGCAATAGCTTCACGCAGATTTGTCAGCGGCGGTACGACTTTCTTCTTTCATGGTTGGAATGGTGTTGGAGCCGGTGCCTATACAAGTATAGATAGTTCAGGCGCGGACTCTGCTGTAACCTGGAAATTGGTGGGACCAATAGTTGAGCAAGCTTACTGGAACGATGTTCCGATTGGAATTCACAATATTTCAGTCGAAGTTCCTATTGAATATGCATTGCTTCAGAACTATCCGAATCCGTTCAATCCGACAACGAATATAAGATTCGACTTGCCGAAGAGCGGCTTTGTAAAGCTTGTTGTTTATGATATGCTCGGAAAAGAGGTTGCAATTCTTTTAGATAAAAACCTTCAAGCAGCAAGGTACGTTGTTGATTTCAACGCATCGGAATTGCCAAGCGGAATTTATTTCTACAAATTGCAGGCAGATAACTTCACAAGCATTAAAAAAATGACTCTTATTAAATAAAATTACATTTTTAAGTTATAACAAAAGCCGTTAAGGAGAAATCTTTAACGGCTTTTTTATGCACATAAACTATTGTTGGATGCATAAAAATAAGTTAATTAATTGCGGCAAATCATTTTTAAAATTTTAAATTAAAATTGCTTTTTGCCAAACACCTTACTATTTTAATGGATAACTAAACGATTCATGAGAAAACTTACTTCGATAATTGTTGACGACGAATTTCATGGGAGAGAAAATCTTCTTTCCATTATTGAAACTTATTGTAATGAATTGGAAGTTATTGGGACAGCCGAATCAGCCACTTCAGCAAAAGAATTAATCCTAAAGAGTAACCCGGATGTAGTATTTCTTGATATTAATATGCCTATCCTTGATGGCTTTGATTTTTTAGATATGTTCGATAAAAGAAACTTTATGGTTGTTATGGTAAGCGCGCACTCTGATTTTGGGATTAAAGCAGTTAAACAAAGAGTTGAAGATTATTTATTAAAACCGGTTAATGTTAAAGAGCTTCAGCAGACTGTTAAAAAATTATTAGCATTCAGGGAGCAAACTGAATCATCTGCTCCGATAATAAAATCTAATAAGCTTGCACTTCCCGTCACAAATGGATTTGAAATTTTTGAAACTGAAGATATCATTAGATTTGAAGCCGATGGGTGCTACACTAAAGTATTTCTGAAAATCGGGAAAACATTGGTAATCTCAAGAACATTAAAAGATTTTGAGGACATTGTTCCCAAGTCTGAATTCTTCCGAATTCATAAATCTCATCTCATCAATTTAATTTATGTCAAAGAATATTCAAAAGCAGATGGAAGTCATGTAATTTTAATTGATGGAAGCGAAATTGAAGTTTCCAGAAGAAAACTTTCAGATTTTATAACAGCTGCCAGAAAAAATCTGAATCAACTATAAAGAATGAAAATATTTTTTCTTCTTATATTAATTTTTTACTTCGTAACAACAAATTCTCTCTCTCCGCAAACTCCAAATTTTTATCACTATACATCCTCTAATGGACTTGCCTCGTCAACAATTTTTGATATGCTGCAGGATGACAACGGATTTATATGGTTTGCCACTGCTAACGGAGTAAGCAAATTTGACGGGCACCGGTTTAAAAATTACGGAATAAATGAAGGGTTGAATTCAAATCTTATTACTTCAATTATAGAAAATAAAAACAAAGAAATTTATTTCTCTAATTACGAAAAAGGAGTGAATTTTTTCAAAAACGATTCAATATATAAGTACAATATCGCAAGTGATAATTCGTTCAACCTGAATTTCATTTTTTGGAATAGAGGAAAACTTACAGGCGCTTTTTCAGGAAACTTATCCTCACTTGAAAATAATAAGTTTGAGGATATAGTATCATTTGATATTTACAATAAAACATCTGGGAGAAGTGCAACGTTTAATTCATTAACCCTGCTCTCTGACAGTACTTTATTGGCATCAACGAGCAATGGTTTTTACAAAATGGAAAACAATGTGTACAAGAAAGTTGATGTGAATGGAATATCAGATGAAGAAATTTATTTTACATCTGAAAGTAAAGATAAAGTATGGTATGCATGCTCAGATAATAAAATTTTCCAGATCAAAAACTACATTGTCGAAAGAATTTACAATACTGATTTATTTAACGGCAAAGTAAACAGAGCGTATCTCGATAGCAAAGGCAACCTGTGGTTCTCGATAATTAATAAGGGATTCTATGTTATATATTCGGGTACAGATGAAATAGTTAATGTCGGGAAAAAATTTGGCGTTCAAAAATCTATTATTAATAAATTTTTAGAAGATAACGAGGGGAATATATGGGTTGTAACCCAGGGCAAAGGCGCTTTTTGCATGAACAATTTATATATTAAAAACTACAACGAAGAAGACGGGTTGAGTAGCAACAATGTTCTGAAAATTGCCATGGATAATAACGGCAGTTTATTAATAGGAACATTAAACGGTCTTAACATTTTAGATAACAATAAATTCATATTGTTTGGCAGTGGGGAAGACGTAAGCTTTACTTCTTACATTCACGACTTAAAAGCTATTAATGATAAAGTATATGTCGGCTCAGCTTTCAGAAGAGAAATTGTAGTTAAAAAAAATTATAAAAATACTGAGTTCATCTTTTTACTGGGGGCATCTTTTTGTTTGACAAGAGATTCAGATTACACCGTTGGTTTTTGGGGAAATCAAGTCTACCAGTCCAAAAAAATAGAATCATCGATTACCAAAACCGGAACTCTCTTCTACGCTTTTCCTAATGGAAATATTGTAAACAGAATAAACAAATTATACGAAGACTCCGATGGAAATTTATGGATGGGAACTGCTTTAGGTTTATGCTCGAGGAAAAACGGCTTAATAACATACTACAAAGAAAATGAAATATTGAACTCATCAATAAGTTCAATTATTCAGGATAACAAAGACAATGTATGGTTTGCCGGTGAAAAAGGAGTTGTTTGCTACAATCTTAAAAATAAAGAGTTTAAAAATTTCAAAAATTTTTCAGGTTATGATTTATCTTCTTCAACCTGCCTTTCAATTGACGGTAAAGACAGAATATGGATAGGAAACATGAAGGGATTATATATTCTGGATAACAATACTGTAAAATTTTTGAACTCAGGTCAAGGACTTCCTTCCGATGAAGTTCTATCTTTATATTATGCAAAAAAAAATGAGACTATGTGGATTGGTACCAGCAACGGGTTAAGCTTGTTTGATATTTTTAAATATGATAATTTCAAACTTCCCGATTTGCATGTAGAGATTGAAAATATTAAGGCGGGCGAAAACATACATTCAAAATTTGATAACCTGGATTTTGCTCCTGAAGATAACAACATTTTTATTAATTTCAGAACAGTAAATTATTCTTCTCCGTCAATTCTGAAATACCAATATAAAATTGCCAATGAATGGGTAAATACTGTAAATGATTTTCTTGATTTCAGATCAATGAAAGAAGGAAAGTACACTCTTTCGTTGAGAGCCAAAATTCCGAATGGTGAATGGAGCGAACCTTCTGATATTTCATTTAGAATAAAACCAAAATTTAGTGAGACAATCTGGTTTCCAGTTTCCTTGACATTTTTCTTTGCTGTATTAGTAATTTCCGGTGCGCGTTACAGAATTAATATTAACAGAAAACAAAATATAGAAAGAATAGAAATATCTAAAAGAATTTTCGAGTTAAAGCATCAGGCATTATCTGCAATGATGAATCCTCATTTTATTTTTAACTCGCTAAATTCTGTTCAGTATCTTGTGAATAAAGGAGAGAAGCTCAAGGCTAACGAATATATTTCTATAATGGCAAAGTTAATAAGGATGAACCTTGACAGCGCAAGCAATAGCTTTATACTTCTAAAGGAAGAAATAGATAAATTAAAGTTGTATTTAGAAATTGAGCAGATGAGGTTTCAGGATAAATTTTCTTATGAAATAATCGCAGATGAAAATGTCAATTTAGATTCCGTTATGATTCCTAATATGATTATACAACCGTTCGTTGAAAATGCTGTATGGCATGGAATAATGAATTCAAATAAAAAAGGTTTTGTAAAAATTTCATTCAGATTTGAAGATGTAAAAATAGAAACTATGATTTACCGATGTCTAATTATTAAAATTACCGATAATGGCATTGGAATAAAAAAATCAGGTTCAAACAAAAAAGAAGGGCATATCTCTAAAGGAATTAAAATGATTGAGGAACGGCTTCAATTGTTGAGTCAGGAGCTTGAGTTACCTCAGCCTGTTATTTTAGAGGACTTAAGTTTGAGAAATGAAAATTCCACAGGAACAGAAGTTATTCTTTCTTTACCTATCACTTTATATAAATCATCTGCCGATAATTTGAATTGAATTTTCTACAAAAGAATAATATTTCTTTTACATTACGGATTACATAATTCCGCTTTACCGTTCGCTTTAAAAAACCTACCGTTCACTTAATAAATTAATCCGAATACTTATTAAATCTTGAAGAGAAACTCAAGATACTATAATTTGATTTAACTCAATTTACTCACTTGAATTTTTGGGATAGATTAAAAGAATTATTTGTAAAAAAAAATAAAAGCGTGCAGGCTCCTTTATTTATAATTCAAAAAGATTCCGGCTCTTCTGAGGAAAAAGAATACAATTCTTTAGAACTGGCAATTACAAACCTTGAAAAAGACCCAAACATTCCAAAAGAAAAGCTTCAGCAGTTAAGAAATTCTCTGGAAAACCTTAAGAATAAAAATTCACTTCGTACAAAAAACGGTGAGATATTCGAGTAAAAATATTTTATCATTATTTGTTAAAGAAAAAAAGTAAAAACCCTTACTATGAAAAAAATAATTACATTTTCATTATGCGCAGTAATGCTGCTTATTACGTGCGGCTCATTAACTGCTCAAACAGTAACTTTCAAAATGAAACGCCCGCCTTTAAACCAGCTTAAATCATCAGACCTATGGAGCGCCACAATTATTAACTCAGGCGAAGCATTCACAGCATATCTTTACGGCTCAATGACTAATAGTGAAAATGGTGAACTTATTGCTACAGGACAGACGATGACTTTTGAAGTTAAAAAAGGCACGACAAATTTTAAAGTATCTGATTTACCCCGAATTCCCGATATAAATTATATAGCCAAAGATCCGAAGTATAAAACATCTTTTATGAATACCGGCGGAGCGCCTTCCGGAGATTATAAAATCTGCTGCGAACTGCGTTACACAAATAATACAGTTGCAGGCGATGATTGTTTTGACCAGAAAATTGCAGGCGGAGACGCGCCTCAGTTAATTTCGCCGAGAGACGGTGAAGAAATAAGAGTTGATAATCCTGTGTTTACGTGGATGCATATGAAAGGACCCGGTTCGACACAAACATACACGTTAAGAATTGTAGAACTAAAAGGAGACGAATCACCTGAAAATGCTATGACAAAAAGAAAAGCATTCTTTGAACAAGAAGGAATTGCAAATCAATTGTTTCAATATCCTATATCCGCTTCAAAATTTGAACCCGGTAAAAAATATGTCTGGCAGGTAAAAATCGGAGATTTAAAAAGCGAGATGAGCATTTTTGACAGATGGGGAAATTTAAAAAATCCACCTACCAATACAAATAAATCTCTTCCAACCTTTTGCACTGATTTTGAAAATAATACAATATCAAATTGGATAATGTATAATAATTTCAATAGCTCCATTACCACTTCAACCGATAACTTAAATACGGGGTCTACCGGATATAATTCTACACATGGTTTAAATATTACCGATGAGTCAGGAAGCACATTTATTTATAACGGAACCGATTTTGCAGGTGACTATACTCAAAAATATGGAAGCTGTCTTTGTTTTGATTTTAAATTGGAAAATAATGAACCCGGGGCAATTGTATTCCCCAGAATATTTCTTGTTCAAAATTTTAATACCAATCAGGCGATGAGTTGGGGAACGAATCCGCAACTTGCTGCAAGCTTTACTTCTTCTGTTTCAATAACTCAAAGTTCCGGATGGGTTCATATTTGCGCGCCAATAGCTCCTTGCTCCGGTGGTGTAATGCCTTCTAACTCTGATGGAAGCTGGCAGATGATGAACAATGGCTCATGCAATGACTGGACATCTTTACTAAGTAATGTTTCAGGTCTTATGTTTTCCGTTGATATGAGCGGCTGGGGTGGAACAGAAATATTTGATATTGACAATGTGTGCATAACAAATTGCAGTCATCCAAATTCTTCAAATCCGTGTGATTCACTTAAAGCAGTTTTAACTCCAAGCCCCCTACAGGGATGCTGCTGGGGTGTAAACCTTACAGGTCCGGCTAATACAACAGGAATTTCAGGAGTACAATTTTTAGCTCAGTCACCGAATTCTTTTGTAACCGGAAGCTCGCACATAGGTAGCGCATATTCTTCGGGATGGTTTTTCCCTGTTACGAACGGACAGGAATTCAAAGCAAAAAAATTGGGAGGAAATATTCCTTCAGGGCAACTTAACGGATTCTTTAATTTTTGCTTAAATAAACTTTCTAGTCCCCAGCATGTAATTGTTAACTGGTTGAATGCAGGAGATACCGTTTTATGTTCAGATACAGTAACAACTTACTGTGAAATTCCATGCGTAACATTCACGAAAGATACTTTAGTTTGCAACGGAAGTAATTACAATTTACGTTATTCGTTTACAAATAATGCATCGTTCCCTATAGGAAAAATAGATGTGGTAAGCGCAACTCCTTCGGCAATTACAGTTTCACCTTCAACGTTAACACTTTCTCCTGCATTAAATACAGGACTGACTACAAACCAGCCTGCATTTACTTTAAGCGGAGCAGTTCCAAATACACAGGCTTGTATAGTTTATAAATTTACAAGTCCTGATGGATGCTGTTGGTGTTATGATACATTATGTATTGTAGTTCCATCATGCGTTTGTAATGAAGTGGGAGCAACAATTACAGGCGATCCGTTGAATTGTTGTTATAGTTTGAATTTACAAAACAATTATTCAGCAAACTATTTCAATCAGATAAACATCAGACCTTTAGAATCAGGGGTATCGTTCAGCACATGGAATACAAATACTTCAAACAACTGGTACTCAATAAATAATTACCCTGATAATGTAATATACATTATTAATAATCCGGCAAACTTCCCTAATAGTTATATACCATCAGGAAATTCGAATAGCGTAATTAATTTCTGTTTGCATGGGTATACAACGTCAAGCCAGCATGTAGTCATAGAATGGATGAGAAATGATTCAGTAAAATGCAGAGATACTCTTGCTACAAATTGTTCGCCTCTTCCTGCACCGACAAATTGCACGCAGCTTATAAATGATTCGTTGACGTGTCTACCAAACGGAACGTATCAATATACATTCCACATAAGAAATAATTCTTCGCATACAACAACAGGATTCCAGTTTAATCCGGTCTCTCCTTCGGGACTGACATTCACTCCGGCAAATTTCAGTAATGTAACTATTGCACCGGGAATGATTTCACCCCAGCAGTCTATGATTATCGGAGGAGTAAGTCCGGGTTCATCATTCTGTTTTAAAATTTCACTGTACGAACACATCTTAATAGCGGGACAGCAATATTATGACTGGTGCTGTTACAGCGATACGATTTGCAAAACTGCGCCAACATGCAGTACAGGAACATCGTGTAATTATGGAGCCACAATAGATTCGATAACCTGCAAACAAAATGCGGCAGGACCACAGCAATATAATATCTGGGCAAGAGTTAATAATCCTAACAGCGTATCAACGACACTTGGAAGTATAACAGCAAGCAACGGCACAATGAGCTGCAGCCCGACAACACTTCCACCCGGAATAACAAATATTAATTGTGTATATACTGTAACAGGAACGCCCCAAAATAATCCCTGCTTTATATTCAGAATAGTGAAACCAGGCGTAGCCCTGAACGATACATGTCAATACGAAATTTGCAAACCTCTTCCTATATGCACAACATCAACAGGATGCAATTGTAATAACGGCAAGTGGGACTTAGTAAACAACGTGATAAGGTATAGTTCAAGCGGAGTTTCAACTGATAATGTAATTGCGTGCAATAATAATTATTCTGTTGATGCAGGCACAGCAATCAGTTTGTTTTCAAAGTATAATTGTAATACTTCGAACTGCACTGCCCAATACACATACAGAATAAACGGGGGAGCAATGACTTCGTTCCAGGCTTCTCCATATAATATTTCTTCTATCACAAGCAGCACATCAATAAAGATATATGCATGGTGCGGAAACGTAATATGCGACTCATGCAGTATAACTGTAAATCCGAAAGTCGTTTCAAACTGTAACTTCGCAGTTAATATAGATTCGGTAAAATGTAAACAAAATGCCGCGGGACAATGGGGTTATGCAGTATATACTACCATTAA
>JBBRQV010000052.1:0-18721 GCA_038225955.1 Ignavibacteria bacterium
TGATTTCTACAAAACAGCTGGAGCACAACATATTGCCCTTATTACAGGCGATATATTGGGGACAGTTGCAGAGCTTCAAAAAAGAGGCATTGAGTTTTTAAGAGTTCCTACGACTTACTATACTGAGCTTCAGAGCAGAATAGGTAAGATAGATGAAAATGTTGATGACTTGGAAAAACTTGGAGTATTAGTAGATAGAGACGAAGATGGGTATTTGCTTCAGATTTTTTCAAAACCTATTGAGGACCGTCCGACCCTGTTCTTAGAAATCATTCAACGTAAAGGCGCTCGCAGTTTTGGTAAAGGAAATTTCAAAGCGTTATTCGAAGCAATTGAACGAGAACAAGAGCTAAGGGGCACTTTATAAAAAGAGACTTAACCCCTTTATTGATATAACGATTAAATGAGTTAATTAAGGTAAAAAATATAATGAAGTATTAATGGAGCTAATCAATAATAACGCGTTAGATGAACTTCGCTCAATGGATGAAGAAGGGGAGTTTCTTAAGGAAATAGTGAACCTTTTTATCACAGATTCAGTGAACACATTAGACGATATTAAGAAGCATATGTCTGCAGGAGATTTTGGAGCAGTGAACAAATCGGCTCATAAACTAAAAGGATCAAGCCTTAGTATTGGAGCACAAGCTTTAGGAGATTATTGTTTTAAGCTTGAGAAATCACCCGGGCTGGATAATGACGAGCAGAAAGAGCAGGCTATGACGGAGCTACAGAGTCTGTACGACCAATCAGTTGAAGCATTAAAGAAAATAATAGAATAGATTTTAAAAATAATTCAGATTTGAAAGAAAAGCCGTTCTGCGAAAGCAGTTCGGCTTTTTTTATTTGGCATGGTTTTTCTTATACAAAGAGTAGAAATAGTCAGTAGGTTTACAAAAAACATTCAATTTAAACCAAATTTCAAGTATACAATGAGTAAACTATAGTATTCGTACATCTTTTCAGATTAAAACGAAGTTAGTTGACTATAAAATGAAAAACAAGTTAGGCATAAATAGAAACAAAGCAAGTAGTACAGCAGGGTTCACTAAAGCACCCTATAAAACTGAAAATAAAATGTCAGAAATACTTAATAGAATAGATAGTACATACGAGCGATTTCAACGCTTAAACCTTAAAAATGGAAATGATTCTTCATTTAACAAAAATGATGATGGAATGGGGTTAATTGCAGAAGATAAAAAGGAACTAGGGCTGGAAATCACTAAAATGAAGGACGATTTAGTTGCAGCTGTAAATGCAAAGTCGGAATTTCTTTCAGTTATAAGCCACGAAATCAGAACTCCAATGAATGCAGTTATCGGGATGTCAGGGCTTTTGATGGATACAAATTTAACTATCGAGCAAAAGGAATATGTTGAAACGATAAGGTCTAGCGGCGATAAATTGCTCACACTTATCAATGATATATTAGATTTTACTGAAATAGATTCGGGCAAGTTGTCCCTGGAATATCAACCGTTCTCTTTGAGGAATTGTATTGGCGATGCGATGGATTTGATTTCAAGCAGCGCCTTGAGTAAGCACTTGGAAGTGATTTATTATGTTGACCCTCAGGTACCTGAAAACATTTTTGGAGATATAACTAGATTAAGACAAATTCTTGTGAACTTGCTGAATAATGCAATAAAGTTCACAAACCAGGGCGATATATTTTTATCTGTTGTTAAGATTGATAAGCCAGGTGAAGATATCGAACTGGAGTTTTCTATCAGAGATACAGGTATAGGTATTAATAATACTGATGCTGAGAAAATCTTTAAAGAGTTTTCACAGGTCGATTCATCTTTAACAAGAAAATACGGCGGTGCAGGCCTTGGCCTTGCCATCTGCAAAAAACTTGTTGATATGATGGGCGGAAATATATGGTTCGAAAGTAAGGAAGGTCTTGGCACTACTTTTTATTTCACAATTAATGTTAAACGTTCGAATGTCGTTGACGAAAAAGATTACCTTCTTTCTGATATTCCGAATTTAAAAGGAAAGAATATTCTGATTATAGATGAGAACAGAGTATTGAGACAGATTGTTTCGCTGCAGACGCAGATGTGGGGCATGAAACCGAAAACTACTCCGAGCGGGTATGAGGCAATTGACTGGTTGAAAAAATACAAGTTCGATGCAGTTCTTCTTGACTTAGTTCTGAACGAAAAATATAACGGCGAAATAATAAAAGAGATACGAAAAATTAAAGGTGATAATTTTCCAATCGTTGCCTTAAAAGGTAAATCAGATGAGAAGGCTGATAATTTTAAGGTCCAGGAATTATTTACAGCAGATATTACAAAGCCTATAAATCAGGAAGAGCTTTTTGATTTATTCAGTATGATTTGCGCTGAAAATAAAACCTCGCTGATAAAATCTGAAGTAGCTGAGAAGAAATTATCAGAGAAACTTCCTCTGAAAATTCTTATAGCCGAAGATAATATTATTAATCAAAAAATTGCTTCAAGGATTTTAAGCCAGATGGGATACACTGCCGATGTTGCAGGTGATGGTATTGAAGTGCTTGAGTGTCTTGCAAGACAACATTACGATTTAGTGCTTATGGATGTGCAGATGCCTGAGCTTGACGGATTACAAACTACAGGGAGAATTCTTGAAAAATGGATTCCTGCCGAGCGACCGAAAATTATAGCAATGACTGCAAACGCTACTCAGGGCGATATGGAAAATTGTATGAATTCAGGAATGGATGACTTTATAAGTAAGCCGATATTATCTGAGGAACTAAGAACCATGTTGGAAAAATGGGGGAGTAATCCCATAACAAAAGTAACCGGAGCATTGACTTATAATAACGAAGATTTGATTGACTCCAATACTGTGAATAATCTTAAACAAATTACGGGAATCGATAATAAATCTTTCTTGACAGAAGTAATAAATTTATATTCAAAGCAGACACCTCAGATTATTTCTGATATAAAGAAGCATTGGAAGAATAACGACATGCAGAAATTAATTTTGTCTCTTCATAATCTGAAAGGCTCAAGTATCAATATGGGAGCAAAAATGATTCAGGAACTGAGCAAAAATATTGAAACACGCTGCAGAAAAGGAGATATGGGAGAGATTGGCAACGATATTGAGCGGCTTGAGTACATTTATCAGAGAACAATTAATGAGTATAAAAAATTAGTATAATTTATTAAATTCAATTTATTCCAGAATCTATGACCTGTCGGCTTGCCGACAGGTCTTTTTTTATTTTATATATAATATCTTTATGAGCTTTAAAAGCAGAACTAATACTTGCGGAGAATTAAATTTATCCAATGTAGGGCAAAGCGTTACGCTTAACGGATGGGTTGCAAAAAAACGCGACCTAGGTGGAATTTTATTTATCGATTTGCGGGATAGATATGGCATTACTCAGATAAAAATTGACCCGGATAAAAAAGAGATACTTGATATTGCTTCTAAAGTAGGGAATGAATTTGTGATTTCAGTTTCAGGAAAAGTGATTGAGAGAAGCAGTAAAAATAAAAATATTCCTACAGGAGAAATTGAAGTTGATGTTGAAGAATTTCAGATTTTAAATGAAGCATCTACGCCTCCTTTTGTTATTGAAGATGATGTAAAAGCATCGGAAGATTTACGTCTTCAGTATAGATATTTAGATTTAAGAAGAAGTAAGCTTCAGAAGAATCTCATGGTAAGAAATGAAGTTTATCAGATAACGCATAAGTATTTTCATAAAGAGAATTTCATTGAAATCGAAACACCAATCCTGATGAAATCTACACCTGAAGGAGCAAGAGATTATCTTGTCCCATCACGCGTTCATAAAGGAAAATTTTATGCTCTTCCTCAATCTCCGCAGACATATAAACAGATTTTAATGGTAGCAGGATATGACCGTTATGTTCAGATTTGCAAGTGCTTCCGCGATGAAGATTTGCGCGCAGACAGACAGCCTGAGTTTACACAAATCGATATGGAAATGAGCTTCGTGCATCAGCAGGATGTTTTTGATATGGGTGAGCCGCTCTTCAAACAAATCTGGAAAGAGATTTTAAACTATGATTTGCCGACACCTTTTCAACAATTAAGCTATGATTATGTATTGGAAAATTATGGTTCTGATAAACCTGATTTAAGAATTTTTGGGTTATCTAAACTGATTAACATAAGTGAAATTGTGAAGGATTCGGGCTTCATTGTTTTTGAAAACGGATTAAACGAAAAGAACGGAATTGTAGCGGGAGTAAAGCTATCATTCGCAGAAAATAAAATTGATGTTACAAGAAAAATTATAGACGGCTTAACTGACTTTGTAAAAAAACTTGGCTTTGGGGGACTCGGATATATTAAATATAATACAGACGGAACTGTTCAATCTCCGCTACAGAAATTTTTAAACGAAGATATTCAGAATAATATTAAATCTGCTTTTGATGTTAAAGACGGAGAGATAATTTTTATCCTATCAGGTGAAAAGAAGAAAGTGAATTCTTCACTCGGTACTCTGAGAAATAAAATCGCTGCTGAGCATAAGCTTATCGATGAGAGTAAGCATGAATTCCTATGGGTAGTTGATTTTCCTTTATTTCATTATGATGAAGCAAGTGATAGCTATGCTGCAGAGCATCACATGTTCACAGGTCCGAAATTTGAAGACCTTCCAAAGTTTGAATCAGCGAAACTCGAAACTGATAAACTGAAGAGAGCAGAAATAATTGAGAGTATGAAAGGGGATTGCTACGACTTAGTATTGAACGGAAATGAAATCGCCAGCGGAAGCATTAGAATTCACAGAAGAGATATTCAGAAAAAAGTATTTGATATTGTCGGCTTCACTGAGGCAGAGCAGCAGGAGAAATTCGGATTTCTTCTTGATGCATTCCAATACGGCGCGCCGCCTCACGGTGGAGCAGCGTTTGGCTTCGATAGAATCTGCGCAACATTATGCGGACTTGATGCAATAAGAGACGTAATTGCTTTTCCAAAAACAATCAGCGCTTCTTCGTTGATGGACGAGTGTCCAAGTAGTGTTTCGCAGCAGCAGTTGAACGATTTAGGAATAGAATTAGTTAAAACGGAAAAGTAAATAGTATTTGTTTTTTGAATTTCTTTAAAATTTTAAAAATCGTATCTTAAATATTACACTAAAATAATTTAACGGAGCAAAATAACGTGGCAACAGCGACAAAAACAGAAGCAAAATTGAAATACAAAGTAAAAGATATATCTTTAGCTGAATGGGGACGTAAAGAAATCAGATTAGCTGAAGCAGAAATGCCTGGCTTGATGGCTATAAGAGAAGAGTATAAAAAATCAAAACCTCTTGCCGGAGCAAGAATTGCCGGATGTCTTCACATGACAATCCAGACTGCAGTTCTTATTGAAACTCTTGCAGATTTAGGCGCAGAAGTTACATGGTCATCATGTAATATCTTTTCAACCCAAGACCACGCAGCAGCAGCTATTGCAGCGGCAGGAATTGCTGTTTACGCATGGAAAGGTATGAACGCAGAAGAATTTGACTGGTGCATCGAGCAAACATTATTCTTCGGTGATAAGAACGAACCTCTTAACATGATTCTTGATGACGGTGGTGATTTAACCAATATGGTATTCGATAAATTCCCTGAGCTTATTGCAGGCATCAGAGGTCTATCCGAAGAAACTACAACAGGTGTTCACAGACTATATGACAGAATGAAAAACGGAACTCTTCACATGCCGGCTATCAATGTTAATGACTCAGTTACAAAATCAAAATTCGATAACAAATACGGCTGTAAAGAATCTTTAGTTGATGCTATCCGTAGAGCAACTGACGTAATGATGGCAGGAAAAGTCGCCGTTGTTGCAGGGTACGGAGATGTTGGTAAAGGTTCAGCTGCTTCATTAAGCGGCGCAGGCGCAAGAGTACTTGTAACTGAAATCGATCCTATCTGCGCGCTTCAGGCTGCAATGGATGGATACAAAGTTGTAACTATGGATGAAGCTTCGAAAGAAGCTGATATTTTTGTAACAGCTACAGGTAACTTAAACATCATCAGCGGTAAGCATTTCAAAGCAATGAAAGATAAAGCTATCGTATGTAATATCGGTCACTTCGATAATGAAATCGATATGGCTTGGTTGAACGAAAACTATGGCAACACAAAAGATACCGTTAAGCCACAGGTTGATATCTATAATGTTGACGGACACGAAGTTATAATTCTTGCAGAAGGAAGACTTGTAAATCTTGGCTGCGCGATGGGACATCCTTCGTTCGTTATGTCAAACTCATTTACAAATCAGACTTTAGCCCAACTTGAATTATGGGAAAACCATTCTAAGTATGAAAACAAAGTTTATGTTCTTCCAAAACACTTAGATGAAAAAGTAGCACGGCTTCACCTTTCAAAAGTTGGAGCAACGCTTGAAGTACTTTCAAAAGAGCAAGCTGATTATATCGGCGTAGCTGTTGAAGGTCCTTTCAAATCAGATATGTATAGATATTAATATAAAGCTTATTTAGCTTGTGTTTCGCTAATGTAGCTCAGTTGGTAGAGCAACTGATTCGTAATCAGTAGGTCGGCAGTTCAACTCTGCCCATTAGCTCAAAAATTAAAAAGCCCGTTGGATTTTTCCTTCGGGCTTTTTTACTGTCAAAAAGTACTCTTTACTTCCCAAAATTCTTTGGTGCATACCATGAACTATTATCTTCACTAAAAGATGTTGGCTGAGTTGGGTCTGTGTCGCCTCTAATAATTGTCATTTGTCCTGGCTTTAGAATAACAGTATGAATATCATCTCCTGCTCCTGAAGCAATCTCCTGCGATTTCTTCTGCAATTCTTCCATCGAGATTTTTCCTGCTTGAAAATCAGAAGTAAGCTTTTGAAGTTTCTGCATTAATGCATCTTTATCAGAAGAGCTTAGCTCAACGTTCCCTGAATATTTTTTATTCTTTGCGCTTATGCTTCCTTCGTATAATTTTATCGTTGTTTCATTTTTGCTGCTGATGATTTCAAATTTCGTCCCGCGTACACCGGCAGTTGCATTGAATGTTTCTATTTGATGTGAGTTATCCGAATTTATTGCGCCTATAACGTCACTCCAAATCTCGCCAAGCACTTCCTTTAATGTAGTAGTTTGTTTTTCAAAATCCTGACTGCAATCAAGTGTGAAATGAGAGTTTGGTCCTACCCTTACAATACTTCCATCACCCATTTCTATTTCTGCTCTGCCGTTTGCTCCTGTTGAAATTTCATCTCCCGTATGCATAAAGTCACCGGGATTTTTATTCCTGTATTTAGTCGAGAGCACAGTATCATCCGGTAAGTGCTGCATACATACACCATTGTTTACAATTTCTTTCTCAGTAGTTTTAAATTGTGTATCGCCGCTTGTATAGGTTATTTTCCCATGACATAAATCGTTTCCTTTAACAACGGGTATTAGTGTTACTGTAGCATCTTCGCCATCAAATAATAAAGAATCTTTATTTATTAATGTACCGCCTGAATGCGAATTCTGCGCGAATGAATTTTGCGGCAAAGATGCAGAAAAGAGCAAAAGAAAAACAAGTATAAAAAAATATATTGTCTTCATTTATTTGTAAAGATTTTAATTTCAAAAAAGTTGTGTAATCTTACGAAGCTTTGTATTTATGATTAATACTCTTTCACAACTTTATCGTTTTCATACAAATATGTTTTTTTGAGTGTCCCGTCTTCACTGTATTCCTTCCATTCGCCTTCCCGTGTACAAAACCCTCGCCCTTTCAAATCGCTCCAGTCGTCAGTTGTGTTTTCTTTATATTGTCCTGTTTGTTTTATTTTTCCGCTTGGATAAAATTCTGTATATGCACCTACTTTACAGCTATTATAAGCTAAGCAAATATAGGTAAGAACTGTAACATCGGTTCCTTTTGCCGCTTCGTAATGCCGCTCCCAGTAAAGTTTATTCCCCATGTAAATAGGGGGCATTTTCCCAAAGCCATATGTATTTACTGTATCAATATCCTGACTTTTACAGATACCGGTAAAAGATAAAAAAACAAATGTCGTTAGAAAAATTGCCGATAAAATTGTTTTCATTTTATTATTTTAATTTTTTTATTTATCTTTTTTTTCTTCTTCGACTACTGCATCTATGCAGCCGCTGCCGAACTCTTTATGTGACCACTCCGACCTTACAGAAAGGCAAAGATTATATTTCCCGGGAGGAAATATTCCGGACTGCAAAATTTTATCTCGCATTTGCTCCATTTTAAATCTTGTCCATACTGCTTCACTCAATTTAAAATTACGCTCAGCATTTTCTCCGGGCTGAACGCTGAATGGCCTTGAGTATGCCTCAAGCATAGTTTCTCCATTGAAAGTAAGCGTACAATAGACTTCAACAATTTGTTTCGATTTAGATTTATTTACCGTTGTAAAATTCCATAAATCTGTTAAGCTTAGCTTTCCTTCTTCAGGTTTTTTTGGTTTTATCTCCATAACTGCGTCGTTCTCGTAATTGGCGACTGTATGGTTGAGGCATTCGCTTCCCAGAACTTTATCTTTATCAGGTAAGTTTTTTGAGTTTGCAGGATTAGCCATTATACAGATTTTATAATCGCCGATTAGAAAATCTCCTTCACGGATTATCATTCCTTTCAATCTATTACTAAGCCAATTGGTAAGAGGGGGCTGTGTAAATTTAAAATCAATATTGGCGGATTCTCCTGAAGCCAACGGAAGACTTTTAGTAGAACTTTCATAAAGAAGTGTATCGTTGTAAACTACGCTTACAGAATACACAATATTCAGATTATCTTTGCCTGTATTTTTGGCAGTAAATTTAAAAAGGTCATCACCATTGAGTAAGCCTTTTGTATATTCATTATGTTTTATTTCGACTTGTGAATATAAATCAGGTGCCAGATATGATAAAAATAAAAAAGATAATACGAGTAATATTCTTTTCATATAGAGGGTGAGTTTAAATTTAAGAATGTATTTTTCCGAAACTCTTCCGGTGACAGGATAGGAGATAAGAGGCTTGGGGTTTGCGAACGAGTTTTACAAATATAAATAGAATGAAATTAAAAAAGATACGGAATTTTGCTTTTTATATATTTTCAAATATACTCTCTGCACATGAATTCATCCACAAATCCTCGCTTCTTGTAAAATTTATGCGCATACGAATCTGTATCGACTTGTAAAGTTACGGTTGGAATTTCTTTCTCAATAGCATATTCAACAACGCTTTTAATTATTGCTGTACTGATACCATGCTCCCGGAACTCAGGCAGCGTTGCAAGCATATTTATGCCTACAATATTTTCATAAAGAATACTCAGTCCTCCGCCTGCAAGTTTATTATCATAATAGGCTGTTAAGAATCCGTGATTTTTATTAGGAAAATTTTTGATATTTTTTTCCTTAAGCCATAAAAGTTTTGCGTTAAAAGCATCAGGATTTAAATCGCCATAAAACCCTTTTGTCTGTGCTAAAGTAAAATCTTCTATATCTAGCAGTGTCTCTGCTCTCTTTACAGAAATATTTTCATCGGCATCATTATTAGTGGAAAATGATTTCAGAGTCATAAAGGAAATTGACCTATGGAGTTTTCTTTCTTTATCAGGCAATTCTACTGCAACCCATTCAGGCAGGCAGATTTTAAAATCTTTGCTTATATTTTTTATAGAGTCAATTGAAGAGGGGAATGCGAGATTGTAGCGCTCGTCATCGCTGATTATATACTCAATTCCGTTTTCGGATTTTCGCTCGCCTCTATGAGTAGAAAGAAAATGGACACGGTGCTGAAGCAGCAGTTCATTATTCATTACATAAGATTACAATATTTCCTGTGAAAATAAATTCAATCACTTAACCACAATTATTTAACCATAATAGAGACAAACTCTGCTTTGTAGTCTTCGGGAAGTTTTGGAATCAAAGCCCAGTCTGTTTTAAATAGCCCTCCCGCACGGCAGCCACCGTAGAAATCGTAAACTTTCACGGTGAAAGTTTTTGCTGCGTCGTCGTGTTTAAACCCGTAGCTAAAAGTTGCATGGCAATCGCCGCCATGATAACTGAATAATACAAGAGTATTATTTTCAAAATCAATTTTATCAAAACCAATTGGAGCAACTGATTTTGTTGAATCAATAAACCGTTCTGTGTCTTTCTTTGTTTTGAAAACAAACATCTCCCAGCTTTTAAAATAATAAAATTTAGTATCGCTGAAGTTTATTATTTTGAGATTAGTTTCACTAGAATCGTTGAAGGCTTGTGAATACAAAGAATCGTCATCAGGGAAAATAATATTTCCTTTAATTTGGCCTTCTGCATTGGATGAAAAGAGGATTGATAAAATAAACATGGGAAGAAGTATTATTCTATTCATATCGGGATTTATTTTTTTAATGCATGTGGAAAAGAAAGGTTCCATGGAAGTTAATCACCTTGGCTTATAATCAGCCGGTCCAATTTTCGATTTGCGCGAAGCATATCAAATTGTTTCCATGTAACAGCAAGTTCAGGAATTATAACAAGTTTTTAAATTGGAAGGATTAAAATTGCGTCTGCTTCGTTTCGACAGATGCTTTAATTTTAACCAGATACTTTACTGAGCTGTTTCTTTTTATCGCTCAGAATATCGAAGATAAGAGTAAAGTATTGCACTCCATATTGCGGGTTTTTACTATAAGCAGATATTTGATTTTTCTGAAGAACTTTTTTGATTTCGTGAATTCTGAAATCAATATAAGTTGCAAGTACAGAGTTAGCTGCCAATTCGATTCTGGAATTTTCAAGTTTTTCCAGTAAAGAATTTAAAGCGGTCTCATCAAGTTGGAACTCAAATGCAGTTTTATCTGATTCGGTTTCAAGCGTATTCTCCGTATAAAAAATTAATGAGCACTTGGTAATTTCCATAAGGAAATCCAAGGTAGAAAGATTAAGTAGCTCTTTTTCCATTTTAGTAAAATTTGGAAATGCGCTATTACAAAAAGAGCTGCGGTAAAACGAATTTTGTAATTAAATGTATTTTTATTTAAACGTCTATCTGGGGAGGAGACTATTAGTAGGTATTATTGTTGTTTAAGCACAAGTTAACTTTTGCAAAATATTAAATCAAGATGAATTTGAGTAAAAAAAAACGCTTCCCGAAAAATTATTCGAAAAGCGTTTTAGTAAATCGTAAAAAAATGTTGCCCCTATCTAATTACGAGTATAAAACTTGCTACAGCTAATACCACTGCGCAAGCTGCTACCATTAGAAATGTAGTAAGTCCTGAAATACTTCTTACCAGCATTTTTCCCCCTATTGATTTTATTTTAAAGAACCTGCTTTACAAAAGTATACTATATTTCATTAAAAGGAAAGTTTATTTTGCAGAGTTACACTACGGTAATGCTGATTTATTTATCGAAATGTGCTCTATTTTTCAATTAGCATAGAAAACATGTATTTAATTTTTCAATAATGTAGTACAGTTACTATTTTTTAAATTATATAATAAAAATTTCTTTTTTAAAACTCTGAAACACATAAAAATCATAGTCGAAATGTTATTATCTAAGCTGCGTACACAAATTTTTCAATAACTTTTAAGATGAAAATAGACTAAATTTGGAGAAATCTTAATTATTATTATTATTTCTTTAATCAAAGAGTTTAAAGAATTCACAATGCGTGGTAACGTATTAGATTTAGCTATTGGTATTATCATCGGCAGCGCATTTGGAAAAATTGTTTCATCTTTCGTTGACAAAATAATAATGCCGCCAATTGGTATTTTTCTTGGAAAAGTAAACTTTGCAGATTTAAAATTTGTACTGCAAAAAGCTGTTATGGAAGGTGATAAAGTAATTAGTCCTGAAGTAGCTATCGGCTATGGAGCGTTTTTTCAAACCATAATAGATTTTGTTATTGTTGCATTCTGCATTTTCATGGTAATAAAAATTTATCAAAGCGCCAAGAAGAAAAAAGAAGATCTGCCTGCTCCTCCCGCACCGCCTACAAAAGACCAAATATTATTGACTGAGATTCGTGACCTTTTGAAGAGTAACTCTAAAGAATAAATAATTTCTGTATAATAGATTTAAGTTTTATCTTTTTAATATGATTTTATACTAAATGCATCTCTTTATTTGGTACGCTAATTGCTTTAATATAAACCGAATCATCATATACTTTAAAATTCTTGCATGAAAAAATTTTTTACTCTTTTCATAATTCTTCTTTCGGTTAAAGCAGCACTTAGCGGAGGTGCCGGAACTAAATTTCAGATGTATGTCCCACCTTCCAACGATAATGTGAACAGACCTGTTTGTATCGTAATAACGGCATTCAGTGATTCAACAACTTTCAGTTTAGTGGATGACCCTTCTGATGGGGATAGTGACGATTCATTCTCAGGAATGCTGTCTCGCGGACAATCGTATGTATGCTATATTAAAGACGGGGCAGTAAATGATGATGCAGGCGGCAAATGGGATGGTGATTATTTTACTGTTACATCAAATAAACCTGTAATTGTTTATCAGGCAACAAACTCAGATTGGGAGCATGATTTTATTCCTTCAGACAACGGAACCATGACGGGCAATACTTTTTTTATATATGTAAACACATCTCCATTTTCAAATCGCGATATAAACGTTTTTACTTATTACGATAGCACAAATGTTAGAATAAATGATATCTCAGTTTCAGGTTCAAACAATACAGGACTTACTTCCGTGAATCCTCTTCCTAATAATAATTTGCTTGTAAACAAGACTCTCAATATCAATGAAGATTTGCTTTATACAAGTACTACCGGAAAAGATTTACTGAACAATGGTAAAACTTACATGATTACTACATCAAAACCTGTAAGTGTACAGTATGGAGCTTTAACAACGAACTCCAGAGAAGCAGGAGCTTATGTCCCGGGAAGAACTGGTAGTACTCTTGACTCACTTTTTTATTTTAATATTCCATCAGATTATAAAAAAGAACAAGAACTTAGAATCGCATCATATTCAAATAATGTCTCTTTAAAAGTTGAGTGGCTTAACAACGGAAATAATTGGGTGCAGCTTCAAAGTTACGCTTTAAATCAATATCAGGTTGGTAATTTTTTAGATAATGGAAATCAGAATGAAAATAAATTTCGCGCATATACAAACGGGGGAAAAGTTTCTATCTTTGAAGGTAATTATTTGCAAAGCTCAAACGGTGCAACAACAGCAGACTTCTACACTTACGCTGCATCTGATAGAGGAAATAACTCCGGTAAAAATTTAGTTGTGTACCTTGGCTATCCGAATAATATTAGTAACTGTGTAAATCCTTCGACGGGATTAAAATATACTTCTTTAGCAGCAGATGGTTTATTTACACATCTTTTTATTTACGCAAATTATGATAACTCTGCTGTAAGAATTAGGGATAATAATTTAGCAGGAATAGTTGATACAACTGTAAATTTATCAGCCGGGAAATATTATGATTTTAAAGTTAATAAAGTAAAATATAATCAGCTTAGCAGTAACGGAACAACAATACCTTATATGCGAGTAACTTCCACTCAGCCTATAAATGTTGCTTCATGCAATTGGTCAGCAGACTGGATGTGCTTTGCAAATGATGCTATTGCTGATAATATGAACGTACTGAATAATCTCAGCAAAACGGAAGTAAACTCAAATGACACTTGCTCATACTTTGCATACTTAACGAATAAAACTGGAGTAGCATTAAATGCTACAAATGTAACGGTTACGCTTCCTGATGGAATTATCTATCAGTCATCGGTATTGACAAGCAACTCGCAGGGAAATTTAGGTTCGGGAACCTATACATCTGGAAATTTGCAAAGCACGGTGAAGTGGAGTGGATTCAGTTTTTCTTCATCGGATACCTTGAAAATTAAAATTATCTCCAAAGGTGAATTAAATTATTACACAGGTGACCCTATTCCAAATAATACTTCAGTTACGGTTTCTACAGTGTTAAAAGGTAATGCATTGACGGATACTCTCTCAGTTCAAAATTCTGCTTCCATAGCAATAAAAAATTCAAACCCTAATACACAGATTAATAATTATCTTCTTGCATTCGAAGATATAAAAAACAGCGCATGGAATGACTGGGATGTAAATGATTTTGTAGCAAGCATGAAGCAGACAATTATTTCGGATAACACGGCTAATCTTAACATTACAAAAATAACGTACGAATACGAAGCGTTAGCCCGCGGCTCATCGTTTGACCATATTTTTAAACACAAAATAAATCTTACCGGAAGCACAACTACATCATTAACTGTTTATGATACTTTAGGAAATACAATCCCTGCTTTGAATTTTATAAATCAGGCAAACACCGGCGCGTTCACTACTATAATTTTCCCTTCAAGTAAGGTAGCGCTTCCTCCTGCAGGAGGATTGTTCAGTACGAATACAAGTCCGCTGCAGTCAGGTGTTAAAAAGGGGTACAAGGCAAAATTAGAAATAACAGTAAATAATACAAACAATCCTTTAAGCAGTTTTGTAACCGGCTCGTCTGACCCATACATAATAACCTCCGTGGGTGGAGAGATACATGTAGCTTCTATTGCAGGACCATCAGGGAATACTCAGAATCTTGATAACGCCTCACTCATTGGCCAGCCGCTGTACGGATATTATTTAGATTTAGGATATAGAAATCCAAATACATTCAGGTGGCCGTTAGAAGGACCTGCGTATCCTATATGGACTGCTTATCCAAAGTTTACAACTTATATCACATCCAATAAAACTTTAAATACTGATTGGTATAATTTTCCTGATACAACAAAGACGTGGAATAAAAGAGTTGTAACTACAGATGAGCCAAGCTTCACTCCATTTGTAAAAAACAGATTTGATGGAAATAAAGGAATCGGTAAAAAATTATTTCAGGACTCAATAGCAAAGTTCTTTGCCTCTCCAAAGTATTATGATTTAGACGGTGACGGGATTAAAGAAATTATTATCGGAGGAATGGATAATCGTATGTATGCGTTTAAGAGTAACGGCGAAATAATGAAGGGGTTTCCATTTCCGACGGATGGAATAATTCGTTCAACTGCAGCAATAGATTCAATTCCCGGTGGGAAAAAAGTTATTGTCTTCGGTTCGGAAGACGGAAATTTATTTGCGATAGATAATACAGGCAGCCTATTAAAAGGATTTCCTTTCTATACAGGTGCTCCCGTAAAATCTTCTCCGGTGATTGCCGATATTTATAACGATGGTAATAAGGAAATAATAATTTTTTCAGGCAACGGAAATTTATTCGTATTAGGTTTTGACGGACAAGTGAAAGCAGGTTTCCCTGTTAAAGTTCAAAAAGTTCAAGACTCATTCGGCAATCTTGTAATTTTACCTTCACCTGCAGTTGGTGATATTGATAATGACGGCTCAAAAGAAATAGTAGTAGGTACAGCCGATAGTACTATAAATGTTATCCGCGCAGACGGAAGCATACAATCAGGTTTTCCTGTTAAGCTCGATAATATTTCATATTCATCACCTTTAATCTCTAAGCTCAACGGCAATAATTATACTATAGTAGCTGCATCAAGCGGAGGATATTTGTATCTGATAAATACTAACGGAAGCTTTGCGACAAAGAGACAATTATCGCAAGGATTTATTTCTTCGCCTGTAATTGCTGATATGAACAGAGATTCAACAAAGGAAATTTTAATTGCAGGGACTGATGGGAATATTTTTTCTATTAATCCGAATACTTCGTTAGATATTAACTGGAACATGCAGACAGTATCGGAAATAAATTCAAGTCCTGTTGTTGCTGATGTTGATGGCGACGGTTATCCTGAAGTTATTTATTGTGGAATGAACGGTGCAGTGTTTGTAATTAACAAAGACGGAGTAATGGATTTAGCTACAACAAGTTTATTTAATATATTTAACGGCTGGATTTTCTCATCTCCGGCAATAGGAGATATTAACGGCAACGGAAAATTAGATGTTACGATTGCATCATTTGATGAAACCATACGGACTTATGAACTGCCAAACTCAACTGCTTCCTCAATAATACAATGGCAGTATTTCGGAAAAGATTTAACGAACTCACGATTTGACGGAGCAAATAATGTTACTAATCCGTCAGGAAATCAGTTAGGACAGATTTTTAATTACCCGAATCCTGTAAAGGAAGCAACGACATTAATAAGAGCTGAGCTTCCCAAGGAAACACAGGATATTTCATTACAGATTTTTGATTTAGGGGGGGAGTTGGTTAAAGCCGCTTCATTTAAAGAGTTTGCGAGGAACGGTTTTTACTTTGATTACCGGTGGGATTTGAAAAACGAAAGGGGAGTATACGTCGCTAACGGTGCATACATTTACATTGTAAAAGCAAGAGTGAACGGAGTAGATTATACAAAGAGTCAAAAAATGGGAGTTGTGAGATGAGAAAAATATTATTAATTATTTTTATTATATTTATAATCTTTACTTCTAAAGGTTTCTCACAAAACGGAGAAGGTGGTGAGCCGGGTGCTTTTATAAAGAACGGTTTCGGAGCAAGAGCATCTTCATTGGGAAATTCATTCACGGCAATCTCAAATGATGCCTCTGCAATATTTTATAATCCGGCAGGATTATCATCGGTAAGTAAATTACAGGTGCTTGGAATGTATTCGAATTTATTCGGCGGAGTTAATGGTTTGAACTATGGCAACTTAGGCATATCTAAAGGTTTTGAATTCGGTACGATGGGACTTGGTGTAATTTATTCTTCAGTATCAGATATTCCTTTTGTAGAAAATGTTTCAGGTCCTTCGGGTGAAACGTTCTCCGATAACGAAATGGCAGTGATATTATCTTACTCAAAAAAAGTTACAGATAATTTGCAAATAGGTGCAAGTGGTAAATTAATAAGACATTCTATAGCAGGTTTTGAAGCATCGGGCTTTGGGTTTGATGTAGGGTTGCTTACAATTTTTAATGAAAAATTCAGAGCGGGACTCATGATACAGGATGCTGTCGGAGCAAAAATAAATCTTAACGGGACTGAAGATGTTTATGTAAGCAAATTCAAATTTGGGATTGCTTACAATCCTATTTCTACTCTGACAATTGCTCCCGAATTAATGGTTACGGGAAATAAAAAAATGCAGTTTTCTATAGGGAGTGAATATGATATTTACAAAAATATGATTAAATTGAGGGGCGGATATAATTCCGTGCAGGATGCGCCTTCATTTGGTGTCGGATTAAAATATTCGCAGATAAATTTAGATTATAGTTATAGCAGAAATGGCGACTTGGGTAATGTGAGTAAGTTCGGTTTCATTTTAGAGTTTTAAATTTGTAAGAAAAAAACACCCCATAATTTTTAATGCAAAAAAACAACAGACAAATTTTAGTAATAGATGATGATGCTGTAACAAGAAAGCTCATTTGCCACAATCTTGAAAAAGAAGGCTATGCAGTTTTCGATGCCGACTCTTCAAAAAACGGACTTGTTCAAATTAAGAAGCATAATATCGATTTAGTATTTTGCGATGTAATGATGGATGATATGGATGGCTTTGAATTTTGTAAAATTGTAAGACAGGATGAAAAATATCAGGCGCTTCCGTTCGTATTTATTACAGCAAGAACCTCCAATGAAGATAAAATAAAAGCGCTCAATTTAGGTGCAGATGATTTTATCTCCAAGCCTGTTAATATTCAGGATTTGTTATTAAAGACGAGTTCAATTCTTAAAAGAGTTGAAATCTACAGAGTATATGGAATACGAAAAAAATTCGAAGAAACTTTTTCACAAAAACCATTTCAGATTTTACTGGTTGATGATGACCCTATAATATTAAAAATATTAAGTGTTACTTTCATGGGAGTAGGGTATGATTGTTTAGTTGCAAATAACGCGCAGGAAGGATTTGCATTAGCAAGAATCCATAATCCCGATTTGATATTATCCGATTACATGATGCCGGATGTTGACGGGTTTGGCTTCAGAAAAATGCTATTGGAAGATAACAGGCTTAACCAGATTCCGTTTATATTTTTAACTGCGAACGATCAGGAAAATGTTGTAATGGAAAGCTTTGATATGGATATCCAGGATTTTATAAGCAAGACAACAAATCCAAGATTAGTTGCTGCTAAGGTTGGTAACGTTCTTAAAACAATCCGGAAAGAAAGACAGAATACACTTCTTGAGCTTCAGGAAGCTGCGGATTCAATCAGCATGGAAGTTGTACCTAAAAATACACCTTCTCTCGAAGGATTTGAAATAATCCATTGGCATGTTCCCTTTAAAGGAATGCCCGGCGGTGATTTTATTGACTACATTGAACTCGATGAAGATAACTTAGTCGTAATTCTCGGAGATGTTATGGGTAAGAAGTGGGGAGCATGGTTCTTTACGTTTTCTTTCATTGGTTATTTGAGAAGCGCTATCAGAGTTGTATTAAAAGAACAAAAAATTTTTTCCGCCAAGGAAGTTCTGAAAAAGGTCAATGAATCAATTTACGATGATGCAAAGATTTCAGAAATTTTTACAACAGTCTCTTTAATAATTGTAAATAAAAAAACAAAAGCAGTTCAATACTCGGGTGCAGGTGATTTAGGATTATTATATTACGATGAAGAAAGTAAGCATGTTATGCCTTATCAGTCAGAAGGTATGCTTCTCGGCGCAAGACAGGATGGGGATTACGATACGATTACACTGAGTCTTAAACATCACGATTCTATGTTTGTGCTTACA
>JBBRQV010000053.1:0-18674 GCA_038225955.1 Ignavibacteria bacterium
AACAATTCCCTGTAAAGGGATGGAAAACGTTTTCCATTGAGATGCTATCGTCGGTACGAAAGATATTGTAGAGCTTGAAGCAGTCGCTAACCCAAGACCGCCTTTATAAAATATATTTCTTGGGAATGTTTGACCCCCGTCAGTTGAAATATAAACATATAAGCTATCTCCCTCATTGAATAAATATCCGGCATAGGCATAATCAAATTTTAAAGTGTCTAAGGATGTAACACCTGAAATTATAGGGGAGTACAAAGTATCCATTTGACCAATTTCAGAATTTTCATAAAAATTCATACGCATGCATCCGTTCCCGGGGAAATTTGTTCCGTTTATTCCGCTGTTAAAGACATTTTCAAAAGTGATTAATTCAGATTGATGCGCAAGTGTCCAGTTTTGAGGAATACCGGGAGTTTCAAACTGTTCAAGATAAAAACCTGTTGAGTTTGTATCAAGTATACTTCTACCGTATTGTTTTGAATTTACCTTTATAGAAAATTTTTGATTCTGTTTATGTCGGAATTTTTCTGAAATAAAGTCTTGTGAATTTTCCTGAAGAACATAGTTCTTAAGAGACTCATACACTCCCAATCGTGACTTAGCGGAATTTAAAACCTCGAACGTATTATCGTTTTGAATAAATGCTACAGTATAAATCATAGAATCTGCCCATGCAGAATTTCTTACATATTTAAAATTATAGTTGTATGTGCCGGGCGTAGTTGGTATCGGAGTCCCTTGTGTGTTTGGAACTGCCTGCCTGAAAACATCATAGAATACAGTTTCGCCATTATTTCCGGGAGGTGCTGCGTAAGTTACTTTCCGTTCGACTGCATTAATTCTCAGAAAATAATTCCCTGCTTTAACGGGTGAAAGAATTGTAATATTAACGTTGGAACTGATAGTATCACCTGTAAGTCTGGTGTCAGTTACATTCATGACAACAGGGGAGCCAATTTTTTTTAGAGTGTCAAATGAAGATTGCAGATTAGCCGTACTAAAAGGAAAACCGGAAAAATTGGAACCGTTAAAAATTAAATTAGGAACAGAAACTATATTATAATAATCTATTTTCTCTTTGTTCTGAATTGTATCTGCTAAATATAATGAATCGTAACCGGGCGCAGGAAATCCTACATGATAATTAATCGCAACAACGCTATCAAACTTGGAATTAACAAAATTACTAAGAGATGGATTGTTGACTGCAGCTGAAGTGCTTGTAGCACTTGTAAATTCTTCGAATAAAACATTTTTATATTGGCCTCTGTAATATCCAAAATCCTGCCTAAGAGTATCATTAGAAGGATTGCCATCAACTGTATCGGAAAGATAAAGTACAGGGTGATAAGTTTTATTTACCGGAAATGATGCTCCCGAAAATGATAAAGCAAATAACGATTTTGAAGAAAAATTATGCAAAAAAGTAGTATCGCTGTATGATAATTCGGGAATGTTAAAAATAAACTTAGCAACAGCAATTGTAGTTTTCCCAACATTTGTTACTACAGCTCTAATTGTGTCAATGGAATAATTTCCCGGCCCGACTGAATAAATTGTATCAGAAGGAAGGTTGATAAATGAAGTAATTTTTATATCTGCATTATATTGTGTGCCGACCGTAACATTATCTATATATAAATTATTTCCGTAACCATTATGAGTAACAAACTGCAGAACTATACTGCTGCCGGTTGAATTTTCGGATTTATATATAAAGGCATAAGAAAATGAAATTGAGAATAGCAATATCAGAAGAATTTTTTTTTTCATAATGCTTCCTGTGAAGCTGTCTTGGTTTCTCTAAAATAAAATTTGTAAAAGTAATATTCCATTGTGGATAGTACTATTAATGAAATCGAATCTTTTGGGTTAAGAGTTCCCTTACCCTGACCGGGAGTGAAGAAACCTGAAATTTTTAGTACTGACAGCACGAATTTACTCGATGGCATATCTATTAGATATCCGTTTGAAGAAATAAGGAAACCTACAAACAAATCTGAGATTGTCCATCCAACAGCAAACAAAATTATAATAAATCCTGTATTCAAAAATGCCTGAATCACCCCCTCTACCTGATAGGATTTGCAAAAAGCATAAACTGCAAAAATTGTGTGAAGATAAAAGATTATTACGGGAATCATTTATTAAAAAGCAGTTTTTGAAAAAAACATTTCTTTCAAGGTCTTTATAATTATCTTAATATCAAATACTAAAGACCAATTTTCAATGTAATAAATATCGTATTCTATTCTGGTTTGCAGTGGAGTATCGGTACCTCTAAGTCCATTAACCTGCGCCCAACCCGTGATACCGGATTTCACTCTATGTCTTTCAAGATATTTATTGATTGTATCTTTCATTGTATTAATAAAGTGTTCTCTTTCGGGTCGTGGTCCAACAATGCTCATATCTCCCTTTAAAACATTAATGAACTGGGGAAGCTCATCAAGGGAATATTTACGCAAAGCTTTTCCTATTGAAGTATAACGGTCATCATATATTGTTGTCATCTGAGGACCATCTTGCTCAGCATCAATTTTCATTGAGCGGAATTTAAGCATTTCAAATTTGTTGCCATCTATACTTACACGTTCCTGCTTGTAAAATAACGGGCCTTTCGATGTAAACTTTATTATAAGCGAAAGTACTATCATCACCGGTGAAATGATAATTAAGAAAAACAAAGAAGCAAATATATCAAAGGTTCTTTTAACAAATCTGCTCCATATGTTCATCGGAACCGATTTCAATTTCATAAAAGGTATTCCGTTTACTTCTTCAATTCTTATGTGGCTGGTAATCATTTCGATAAAATCGGGGGCAAGCATAAATTCAATATTTATTCCTTCACATAATTTAATAAGTTCTTCAAGAATAACATGTTTTTCTGAGGGTAATACTATAAGAATTTTCTCTATACTTTTTTCTCTGATTACCTTTGGGAGATCTTGATAATGCCCCAAATTAATTTTTCCTTTCAGCCAATTTTCAGAATTATCAAAAGTAAAATATCCCGTTACATTGTAGCCAACATATTTATCTTTTACGAACTGGTCATATATTTTCATGGCCATTTCATTAACTCCAAGTATAGCTACATTTACAACTCCAATATTTTTATTGTAAAGATTTTTTTCGTATTTGATAAGCAAGTATCTTCCTATAGTCATTAAAAAAATTGCAACAATCCAAATTAAGCCGAACACCATTCTTGAATAAGGGAAATCTCTATAAAAGAATATCAGACTCATACAAAAAATTATATAAATAGAAACATATTTTATAACAACGAAAAATTCATCAAAGATAAATACGTTTCTCTTTATACGATACATTTTTCTTTGCTGGAAAATAAAAATAGCAACAGGAATGGTTAGAAGCGCAAATATGAGATAGCCCATTATAGGAGGATGGTCTGTTTCACCTCCTAAATATTTTACAAAAGGAGATAAAAATCTTAACCAATAAGATATTGCAAATGCACCGAGAATTGAAACTGCATCTGAAAAAATTGTAAGAAGAGGTATTAAAATTTCTACCTTTGAGGATTTATTGCTCATCTAAACTTAAATTCTATTACAAAAATGTAAAAATTATGATACGCATCACTTTAGGTTTATAAAAAATAGGAGATTTATTGCTAACTAAAAATGTAAAACTTTGGAAATGTCAGCATAATTGAATGCATTTCTCAATAAGCCAGTTTTTGCCAATTGTATCGGTTTTTTTTATAGATTTTAAAAGAAGTTTTGCTTCACCTTTTTCTTGTGAAAGTTTTATTTTTAAGAGTTTGCTATATAAACCGACAAAATTTTTATATAGTTTAAGAATATCTTCAGGTAAAGTTTTTTCCCGTTTCAAAATTTGCTTATAAGAATCTATATTCAAAAGCGCCTGCTCATACATTTCATTCTCATAAAATATTTTAAAATACAAACCTCTCAGACTAAATCTTTGGCCGACGATTGAAAAATTTATTTTAGCCAGAATTTCTAATGCTTTATCATATTCTTTTTTTGCAAATGCTATGTTAGCGTTGCAAAATTCAATTGTATCGTTTTTATCTTCTGAATAAATGTATTTCCCATACTCATCTTTAAATTGAATAGCAAAGTTGAGATCGCCGGCATTAACTGCACAAAACACTATGTTTTTATAAAATGTAGCCTGTATTCTGTTATTTATAAGTAGAAAATTATCCTCAATCATATTCTTATATATTTGCAATTCGTCCTTATCAAATTCAGAGTTACCCATATTTGCTTGTGTCACACAGTAGTTAATCATTGCAATATAAACCGACTCTAACTCTTTTCTGGAAATTTCTTTTTTATAAAGTGTTATTTGTTTTCTTAAATTTTTAAAATATTCATTCTCATCTGTCTGGTTTATCATAAGAACATTGAACAATATTTGGATAATCGGAAAATTAAAAAACTGATTTCTTTTAATCCATTTTACAAAATTGTTTATCTCTTTTTTATCTGCTTTAAAAATCGCATACATTTTATTAACACGTGCAACTATTGTAAGTTTTTTTAATTTTTGTATTATATAAAACTTGTCAAGATTTTCTATTGATTCTTTATATCTTGATAATTCTTTTTTTCTGTCGCGTATACTATAAAAAAATAGTTCTATATTATTTAAGTTGTGCAGCTCTCTGAAATATTTTTCATTTTTAATTGAGCTTTCTTCTAATATTCTATAGGATGAATTCAGTTTTTTTATAAATAAATTATCTGCTTTTCGTTTATCCAGCTCTTCCAGCAATAAATTATTTCTGAGATAAATCCGTTCTTTTAAACAATCAGTTATAATAAATTCTTCTACCAGTTTTAACAGCTCGCTGTTTAATTTTCTAATAGTAGAATCGTTATAAATTCTTTCAGGATAAAGCGATTCGAAAACTTCTTTTTTTGCTTCGTCTAAGTTTTCAAAATCAGGAGACAATTCTCTGATTTTTTCATAATAATTTTTTACATAAAGCGCTTTATTGAAGTAAGGCGAGCTGATAAATTCTCCAAAACGGACAAGTTCATTGTCCGAAAAAGATTTTAATATGCTATTTAAAGGTGAAATTTTCAAAAAAGGAACTCGCAAAGTTTAATAGAAAATTAGAAAAATAGATAAAAATCCTATTTTCTTTGGAAAATCGATTGATTCTATAGCTCACAAATTTAATCAAAAATCTTTGTTTTGTAAATATACTTATTGTAGTTTTACTTAACAAAAATAAAAGTCTATGAAACTGAAATTAATATTTATCATTTTATTTTGCGCCGGTATATTGAACGCGCAAACTTTTCAATTCGGAAAAAAGGGGGGTGGAGCTTCCTCTGACTATGGTTATGGAATGGCTGTTGATAACTCAGGAAATATCATTATTGTAGGCTGTTATAAAAGCACCGCAACCTTTGATAATGTAAACGCAACTAGCAATGGTCTGTTTGATATTTTTATAGCTAAATATAGTCCGACAGGAACGCTGCTTTGGTTTAAAACGGCAGGCGGTACTGGCTCTGATGAAGCTGATAAAGTATTTATAGCGGACGATGGTAGTATATATGTCTCAGGAATAATTATAGGCAATACTCAATTTGATGGAATAAATGTTGTAGTAAATGGCGGCCCCTTTGCAGGGGAAGACATTTTCTTAGCAAAGCTGAATTCAGAAGGGACTTATCAATGGATAAAAACTTATGGAAGCATTGACCAGGATTTACTTACAGATATGACAATGTTAAATAATGAACTTTATCTGACAGGTTATTATAGCGGAACATTTAGCGCGCCTGGTGGAATTTCGCTTCCGGCAGCAGGCTCAGGCACTGCCAAATTTGTAATGAAAGTCGCACAAGATGGAACTCCTATATGGGCAAAAAATATCGGCGGTACTTCCTGGATAGCCTCAGATAATGACAAGCTTTACATAGCAGGGTATTTTTCCGGAACTGCAAATTTTGAAAACACGACTTTTATAAGTAACGGCGCAACAGATCTATTTTTAAGTTCATACGACTTAAATGGAAATCTAATCTGGGTGAAACAATTTGGTGGTAACGGAACTGAAAGTATGCGTTCACTTTGCTTTGATAGAGTCTCGAAAAAAATTTACTGGGCGGGTTCTTTTCAAAATTCTATGACAATGGGAAGTAATATTTTGACTTCATCAGGGCAAATGGATATTTTTGTTTCTAAATTTGACGTAAGCGGGAATAATATTTGGGCAAAGAAAGCGGGAGGAACAGCTTATGAATATGCCAATGCAACTGCCGTTGACGCTCAAGGTAGTGTATATATTTCCGGTTATTGCATGACGACTGCGACATTTGGAAACGTGAATGTAATAAGCAATGGTCAAGGAGATATATATATTGCAAAATATAATTCAGCAGGTGATTTCCAATGGGTACAAAGCGGCGGAAGCTCTGACCAGGATGTTGGCAATTGCCTTAGAACAGATAATTCGGGTAATATTTACCTCACAGGATTTTTCAGCGGTGCAGCTAATTTTGGGAACTTAAGTTTGAGCAGCAATGGAGTTGCGGATGTTCTTCTTCTTAAAATTGCTGATGTAACCGGCATTAACAGTCCAAGAGAAACGGTTAACTCATTCAGACTTAATCAGAACTATCCGAACCCATTCAATCCAACGACTAAAATTTTTTTCGATATTGATAAACCCGGATTTGTAAAACTTAGTGTTAGTGATATTACCGGAAAAGAAGTTGTTGAGTTAGTTAATGCATCAATGAACACAGGGAGTTATGAAGTAAACTTTAACGCTGAGAATTTACCCGGCGGAGTTTACTTTTACAGATTAGAAACTTTAAATGGAATTGATACAAAGAAAATGATTTTAGTGAAGTAAAGTATATAACTATAAGTGCGGACGACAAGACATTTCTTTTCTTGTTTTCAAAAAATTGCAGCGGCTCGCGGGGAGAAGCTGCAATTTCTTTTTATATAAAATTATTTATTCATGACTAATACCATGGAAGTGCCTTCTGAACTTGAATCTATATAAAATTCATCCAGTAATGATTTTATAATGAATATTCCTCTTCCTGACTCCTTATAAAGATTTGATTCATCGGTTGGGTCGGGAAGTTTTGCCATATCAAATCCTTCGCCTTCATCTTTTATTCTGAGTTCTAATTTATTCTCATCGGTAATTATTTCTACAAATACTTTCTTCTCGGGATTTTGTTTGTTACCATGCACTATAGCATTTACTATTGCTTCGGAAGATGCAATCTGAAAGTTAATAAATTTTTCCATCCCCATCCCAAACTCATTATTAATCTCGATAAGCAGGCTTTCAAATTTTCCAATTTCGTTTCTGTTGCTCGGTAGTACCAGGTTGTAAGTTTTCAAAATCCGTTTTAATTTTAGAAATTATAAAATACGTTCAATGATACATTATTTGTATTATAATTTTGCTCTTCTGCATCGTATCTGAGGTAGTCAACAGAGTATGTAAAGTTAATCAAAGAATTTTTGCCAAGATAGAAAAATATTTTTCCCATTAAGCTAGATGTTTTGAACGTACTCTTTAGCCGTTGGTCACCATCCTGATAATTATAAATCTGCTGTTCAAAGTATGATGCCTTCCCACTTAGTTTTACGAGACTATTGATGCGATAGTTTACCTGAAAGAATCCTGACTTATCCACATTGTAAAAAATAGGATTAATACTGAATGCATTGTTGTTGAACTCACCCTGCTCGTATATCTTTGCTTCACCATAGACTTCAAACGAAATACGTTTGTTCATTTCATACAATGTGGAGTCTTTTAAGTTTAACTGCCTGTACGAAAAACTTTTTATCTGTGAAATTATATCTTCGAAATCGTAAACAGTATAATTCGCCAATACCTGAAAAGTATTTTTTGTAATTAAGTTCGGCAGAATTTTATATTCGCTTTCAGATGAAAGCTTATAAATTTTATTGGTGTAGTTGTTAGCGCTTCGCTCGGCAAAAATATACTGAAGCTTTGAAATGTTCACATCAAATGTTGTTGTTACTCTGAAATCATTTCTGTTATCATATTTATGTGATATAGAGTAAATCTGATTCTGTTCATCCCTATCGTCAAAATTTGTTTTGCTGTCAGTATCATAGTGAAGAATAGAAACATATCCATTAAACTCTAACTGATGAACCTTTGAAGCAGCATAATAAAATTCATAATTCAGATACGTCTTTTTACTGTTGTTGTCTTTATTTTTTTCAACTTTTTCAAGCTCCGTAAGCTGGCTTTGTGTATATAAAGCCGGATTTGTTACATCGTGATTTTCAGAGCGCTCAGCATAATTCAACTCGGCATTTAAACCAAATTTATAAAAATTGTATTGCAGACCGGAAAGAAATTCTAATTTACTTTCAGAAATCTTTGTATCATAAACATTTTCTATCAAAACGTTTAATGGGTTTGCATCATACTTAAATTCTCTGTTAATTGTTTTTGTAAGATAGAGCCCGCCTAATTTTATATTCCCATTTTTTGAAAGCAAATAGTTAAAGCTGTCTTCTATCTGCACTGCATTCTCAATTCTTGACTCAATATTATTCTCTATCCCGTTTTGCTGCGCGATGCTTGTAGTTGCTTTAACAAAAAAATCCCTGCGTAATGAATAATATTTTACTAATCCTGTGTTACTGCTGCCGTCATTAAATTTTTTGTAAAGCTCAGCATATAAATCATTTTGATAATTTTTTTTCTTATCGAGCGCATCGTAAGAAAGAGATACGTTTGAGCGTGCAATATAGTTTTCAATATTCAGGTAAGGAATATCGGATTTAAACTCACCACTGAACCCCTGGCTTATTTCTCCAATTTGATTCTCCCGCTTCATCCCCGCATTTAATTTAAATCCTATATCGGGAGTTACATTGTAATTTGCAGTAGAGTATACGAAGTAGTTATTATTAACATTGCTCTCTGTTATACGTTCGTCGGAAAGTATGCTGCTTTTTATTCCTCCTCCGAAATTAAATTTAGGAGATTTTAAATATAAAGCTTCAAGTTTCATATTGTCAAAGTCACGAAAAAAATTCTGGCTTAGCTTTGAAACATCTGAGTTGTAAAAATTTTTAAAAGTAATATAAAGTTTGGGTTTGAGAAGGCTGTAGTTTATTCGCGAGTTTAATCTTGCATTGTTAGCGTTATTTTCAAACTCAGTATATAAAAAATTATTAATGTATGTTGAATCTATAAAAGTTGTTGACTGTGCGAAGAGATTACCTGAGGAGAGATTACTCGTAATAATAATAAAACAAAATATGATTATTGTTCGCAGCAATACTTGTAAGTTTATTCAGGTTTACTCAAAATAAATCCGTTACTTTAAATTTATTTACCTCATCTGCAATGCTTATCTCTCTGAACATATTCTCAAGGTCAGTGTAGTTAGCCGAGTTTCTTAGCTCATCAGTCGGCTTATCAATTTTAATGATACCTTTATCTAAGTAAATTATTCTATCAGAAATTTTCTCAATTGTGTTCAGCAAGTGTGAGCAGTACAAAATAATTTTGTTCTCAGATTTTAAATATGCGACTAAATCCTGAAAGGCAAAAATGCTGTTTGCATCAAGCCCGTTAAGCGGTTCGTCAAAATAAATTATCTCGGGATTGTGAAGCAAGGCAGAGGTAATTAAAACCTTCTGCTTATTTCCTTTGGATAAAATTCCGATTGACTCGTTTAAATACTGTTCGAAGGCAAAAAAGCTGGCAAAATTTTCAATTCTTTTCTTTAGTAAAATCTTATCAATAGAGCGAACTTCTCCTATGAAATTCAGATATTCAAGCACTGAAAGCGAATTGAAAACATTAGGAGATTCAGGAACATATCCTATTATCTTTTTTACTTCGATTGGATTTTTGAGAACATCGATATTCATTATTGAAACTTCACCCGAGTTGTACTCCAATAGCCCGGCAAGAATTTTTACAGTTGTGGATTTTCCCGCGCCGTTTGTTCCTATTAACCCGGTTATTTCCCCCGGTTGAAGCTCAAATGAGATGTTATTCAATGCAATTATCTCATCGGAATATTTTTTGGTAAGATTTTTTACTTTTATCATGTAAATTAATTTAATCTATTTCAAATTTTTAATAAACACACTTTGGTTGTCGGTTGTTAGTTATCAGTTACCAAAAAGTCGCATTATAGTCGCATTTACTTCAGATCAAAAAATAAAACTCGTCAATGACGGATTATTGATGGATTTTGTTCCTCCGACCTGATAGGTTTTCAATCGTGCCTGCCTCAAAATAGTCGCATTATAGTCGCATTATAGTCGCATTTACTTCTCATCAAAAAATAAAACTCGTCAATGACGAATTTTTGACGGATTTTGTTCCTTCGACCTGACAGGTTTTCAATCGTGCCTGCCTCAACTTGGCTGAATCAGGTCAGCTTTAAATAGTTGCATTATTGTCGCATTTACTTCTTATCAAAAAATAAAACTCGTCAATGACGGATTTTTGATGGATTTTGTTTTCATCCCGACTTGGCGGGACTGCAAATAAGATTTTCTATTTAGAACATTGACCTGTCAGGATTGAAAACCAGACAGGCATAAATTACATCTCACAAAAATACACATCACATATTAAGAATCAAAACCTTATCTACCCATTCCTACTAATAGGTAAGTTGTTTCTAAAATACCTATTTTATAGAAAATAGATTACATTGAATATGCAAAGCCTTATTTTTATTTTACTATGCAGGACAGCTTAAATGGCGGAATTGGTAGACGCGCTGCATTCAGGGTGCAGTCCTGATTCAGGGTAAGGGTTCGAGTCCCTTTTTGAGCACTATTAATATATATGAAAATTGAATAAAAATTGGAAATTTAAAAACTTAAATAATGACGGATCTAGCATTGAAGACTTTAATAAATTAACGGATGAAATAAGAGGTTTAAAAACCAAGATTCAGTTACCTGACCTTGTTATTAAGCTCCTCTGTATGCGTGGAATTTCTAATTATGCTAAGACTGTAAAATTTTTCAGACCAACAATTGAGAAGCTATACGACCCGTTCTTACTAAAAGATTGTAAGCAAGCCGCCGACCGCCTTGTAGAGGCTATCGATAGCGGCGAAAAATTAATGCTCCTCGGTGACTATGATGTTGATGGTACCTGCGGAGTATCGATGTTCTATCTCTTCCTCAAAAATTTTGGGCTCGATGCCTCTGTTTATATCCCCGATAGAATTACCGAAGGATATGGAATTTCTTTAAAGTCGATTGACACTGCTGTTGAAGAGGGAATTAAACTTATCGTTTCCATCGATTGTGGTATAACTGCCGCCGATAAAATTGAGTATGCAAAATCAAAAGGCGTTGAGTTTATTATCTGCGACCATCATCAGTCGCCCGATAATATTCCTCAGGCATTAGCTGTTATTGACCCTGTGAGAAGAGATTGTACTTATCCGTTCAAGGCGCTTTGCGGAACAGGTGTTGCATTCAAGCTTATGCAAGCAATAGCGATTTTAAAAGGCACTCCTGAACTACCAAACTCATTACTGGATTTTGTTGCTATTGCAACAGCATCGGATATCGTTTCATTGAGAGATGAGAACAGAATTTTAGTTGCAGAAGGATTTAAGATTTTGAATACAAATCCAAGACCGGCATTCAGAACACTTGTTGAGTCATCGGGGCTTGAAATAGGAAAGCTGAACACTAATAATATTATTTATACTGTTGCTCCGAGAATTAATGCAGTAGGAAGACTGGGCGATGCAAAGCGCGCAGTGAAACTTCTTACCTCTGATAATCAGCATGACGTGCAGGAGTTTTCCGATATACTTAACGCTGAAAATATTACAAGACGCGAGATAGATAAAGATATTACCGATACAGCTTTTAAGATGTATGATGAATCTACTAATCAGGAATATAAAAATGCTATTGTAATTCATAACGATTCATGGCATCCCGGTGTAATAGGGATTGTTGCTGCAAGGCTTGTTGAAAAATATAACATCCCTTCGATTGTATTGACAACGGTAAATGGAGTTGCAAAGGGAAGCGCAAGAAGTATTAACGGATTTAATATTTATGAAGCATTAAAGAAATGTGATAATCTTCTTGTTCAGTACGGCGGGCATTTTCACGCAGCAGGATTAGAGATTGAGGTTTCTAATATTCCCGAGTTCAAAAAAATATTTAATGAAGTCGCGGTAAAGGAGCTAACTGATGAGCAACTTATTCCGGAAATAGAAGTTGATGATGAAATTACTTTTGAAGCGATTGATGAAAGATTTGTAAAAATACTTAGTTTCTTTGAGCCGTTTGGTCCGGGGAATACGCTTCCTGTTTTTATTACAAAAAAATTGCAGATAGTCGGTGAGATAAAGCACGCAAAATATTTTACGACTCTTTTTAAATTAAGAGATGATAACGGGAATACTTTTGATGCAGTATTTTTTAATTCAAACGATTACAAACCGAATATAATAGAAGGTGATTATTGCGATGCGTGTTACAATATTGAGAAGTCCGCGTGGAAGGGTTACGAAAAGATAAAGCTGAAAATAAAAGATTTAAAATTTTATAAATAGAATACAGAAAAATTTCATAAGTAATAATTAAGGAGTAAAAAATGTCAGGACATTCCAAGTGGGCAACGATAAAAAGAAAGAAAGGCTCAATCGATGCAGCAAGAGGGAAAATGTTTACAAAGATCATCAAGGAAATTACGATTTCAGCCAGAGATGGCGGCGGAAATCCCGATGATAATCCAAGACTAAGACTTGCTATCAAAACAGCTAAGGCAAATAATATGCCTCAGGATAATATCACACGAGGTATTAAAAAAGGTACGGGCGAGCTTGAAGGTGTAAGTTATGAAGAGCTTACTTATGAAGGTTATGCCCCCAATGGAATTGCCATTATCGTTGAGTGCATTAGTGATAACAGAAACAGAACTGTTGCTGAGCTTCGACACATCATGTCAAAGAATAACGGTAACTTTGGCGAAACAGGTTCTGTTGCCTGGATGTTTGAAAGAAAAGGAGTTATCAATGTTGAAAAAGAAGGGGCGACAGAAGACGACTTAATGGAAGTAATTCTTGACGCAGGGGCAGATGATTTGAAAAATGAAGGCGATTATTTTGAAGTAATTACTTCTATGGAAAATTTTGAAACAGTCCGTAAAGCAATCGAAGATAAAAAATATAAAATAGAGAACGCATCGCTTCAGTTCCTTGCAAAAGATTTAATTGGAATTGAAGGCACTGCTCAGGAACAGGTTCTGAAATTCCTTGATGCAGTTGAAGAGAATGAAGACGTACAGAATGTTTACACGAACGCAGATTTTCAATCTGAATAAAATCTGAGTACTAAATAAATTTATGTAATAAAATAATTTTTAAGCGTGAGAATAATCGGGATAGACCCCGGCACAATAATTACAGGGGTAGGCATAATTGAAATTGATAAGGATAAGATAACTGCGCTTGATATAGATACGATAAATCTTGACAGAAAATTATCAATTCCCGAACGGTTAAAAATTATTTACGATGTATGCTTGGAAAAAATGAAGAAGCACAAACCGGATGAGTTCGCAATTGAAACGGCTTTTTATCACAAAAATATTCAATCTACTTTAAAGTTAGGGCAGGCAAGGGGAGTCGCGCTAATTGCTGCAGTTCATTCTCAGTTAAAAATTTCCGAGTATTCCCCCAGAGAAATTAAAAAATCAGTTACAGGTAACGGCGCTTCTTCCAAAGAGCAGGTGCAGTTTATGATAAGAAGTATTTTATCGTTGAAAGAAAATCCCAAGTTCATTGATTCATCTGATGCCCTTGCAGTTGCACTTTGTCATCACTTTAGTAATTCAGTTATTAAGCAAAACGGATTTACCAAAGCACCAAAAAACAAAAACTCATGGGGTAAATTTATTGAGCAAAACCCCGACAAAATATTTACTAAAAAATGATAGCTATACTTAGAGGAAAAATATTATCACGAAAGAATCATGAGATTGTTTTAGATGTAAACGGAGTCGGTTATCATTTATTCGTTTCAAAAAAAGCATTTGAAATGTGTTCTTCTACAGAAACGGAATACATTTTGCATACATATTTAGATGTGAAAGAGGCATCGCTGCTTTTATACGGTTTTGCAGATGAGAAGGAAAAGGAAATTTTTAAATTACTGATTTCCGTCAACGGTATCGGAGCAAAACTTGCGCATACAATTTTAGCTAATGCAAGTTTTGAAGATATTGTAAGTTTGATAATGGGAAATAATCGCTTTGCTATTAAAATCCCCGGGCTTGGAAGTAAGAAACTTGAAGTAGTTTCAATGACACTGAAGGATAAAATCTTTAAGCTGGAAAATATAGAAGCAGAAACAATTAATGCAAACGGAGTAACAAGCGAAAAAGAAAATTCACGATACGAAGCTTTAACTGCTTTACTAAACCTTGGTTACAGCAGAAACGATGCAGAAAAAATAATAAGAGAAGTTTTAAAAGAAACACAAAATCAAAATTTAAGCACGGAAGAAATTATCCGTAAATCTTTAGAATACATAACAAAAAAATGAGTAGAGAAAATTTAGAACCAATATGGAAGGCAATAAGAACAATTATAAAATCGCATCCATGGCATGGTGTGCCGATTGGACAGCACTCGCCTGCTATTGTAACAGCATACATAGAAATTGTACCGACGGATACTGTGAAATACGAAATAGATAAAGCAAGCGGCTACTTAAAAGTTGACCGCCCACAGAAGTACTCAAACATTTGCCCTACACCTTACGGACTTGTGCCGCAAACTTACTGCGCAGAAAGAGTTGCAGCAATTTGCAGAAGAGAAACAGGCAGAGCAAATATAATTGGCGATGGTGACCCGCTTGATATTTGTGTGTTGACTGAAAAAACAATTACCCACAGTGATATTTTATTGAAGGCAGTTCCTATCGGTGGATTCAGATTTATTGATGGCGGTGAGGCTGATGATAAAATTATTGCAGTTATGCATGGCGATAATATTTTCGGAGTCTGGGACGACATAACAGATTGTCCGCCGGCACTCATTAACAGGCTTAAGCATTATTTCCTTACTTATAAGGATGCGCCGGGAAATGAAACTTCAGAGTGCGAAATTACCCATACTTATGGTAGAGAAGAGGCGTATGAAGTTATAGAAGCGAGCTATCAGGATTATCTTGATAAGTATTCAAATCTTGATAAGCTTCTGAGAAATGATTTTGAAGATTTTAAGTTAGAGTAATTTTTTAGAATTTTAATTGCAGGGGGCTTTATCAATAGCTTCAATTTGCTTTTTGAAAGCCTCCTCTTCTAATTTTTTCGGTTTATCTTTTTGCAGTTCAAACAGTTTATTCTGTAATCTTTTTATCTCGCCTTTATATTTCCCTTTTCTATCTTCTGTCTTATCCTTAATGAATTTTTCCTTTGATTTAATTTCTTCGCGGATTGTTTTCACAGCAGGTTTTTTCTTCATATCATTCTCGGCAACAAATATCTTCTGCTTTATATCTTTTCCTGCCTCAATCTTTTGAAATTCAAGTGTCTCTATTTTTTTATTCGCAGTTTTCTCTTCTTCTTTTCCTTTTGCTTTTTTTAATTCATTTTTTGCTTCAGTGATTTTTTTATCAAAGTCGGCATCAGACTTTTTCAGGGCATCGTTGAAACCTGCAATTTTCTTTTCATCAGCAACAGTCAGTTGTTTTAAATCTTTTTCTAAAGTTTCTTTAGCTGTAAGAGTGTCTTTCAAATCTTTCTTAATTTCTTCTTCAACTTTCTCACTTAGTTTCAAAGAGTCGCACTTGGCCAGCTTGTAATCTTTTATCCATTTTTCTTCAGGGGAGGTGCATGAAAATAATGCGCCTGTTACTGCCAATATTAATACAAAATAAATTTTCTTCACTATTTGATAATTTTGAACAATTTACAAATTATATAACTCATCTTTAAGTCTAAAGTTAATGAAAGGAATTTATGTAGATTTTTTAACAAGCTTAGAGTATAATTGTGAAATTCCAAAAAAACAAAATCCACCATGAAAATTAAGAAAAGCTTAACCGTTTTAATTTATTTTGTAATTCTTCTAATTGTTCCCGTTATAATTTACAGCGGAAGCAATTCCAAGGCATCAGAAGTAGGCAAAGTTTCTTCAATTATTCCTGCAGATAGCACAATTGTATGGGAAAAAATGAGCTTTGACGAGAGAAAAGACTATATGAAAAAAGTAGTTATGCCGACTATGTATGATGTCTTTAATCAGTTTGACTCAACACGTTTTTCTGCTATGAATTGTAGAACCTGTCACGGAAGCGGAGTGAAAGCAGGAGATTTCAAAATGCCCAACGGAAGAATTGCAAAGCTTAGTATGAACTTTGAAGAGATGGCTCATGATAATCCGAACTACATGCATTTTATGGGAAGCGTTGTAAAACCTAAGATGGCTGCGTTGTTAGGGTTGGAGCCTATCAAACATGAAAATGGAACTCAAACCGGAACTTTCGGATGCCAGTCATGCCACATGTTTGAGGAAGCGCCTACTAAATAAATTTTTTAATTTATACAAAAGAAAAAGGGTTGAAGTAATTACTTCAACCCTTTTTTGTTTTAATTCTGAATAACTAAAATTTTTTAATAAAAAAAAACAGTGAGTGCGTTTTAAAAACCTATCTGTAACCCCAATTCCAGATAGATGCTTTATACCGGATACAGAATCGGAACCACTCCGATTTTTATATCCTTACACTCACTGTAATTTAACCCTTCTCAATAATATTATACTCCAATTGTTGTGCCAAAACAACGTTGAAAATATACCGTTTTTTTAAGCCTTTTATAGTGTTTATGATTGCCAAGGCGACATAAATGTCTTAAATAGTGCAAAAGATGTCAAAACTTTTACAGGATAAATATTGCTTAAAGCAAAAAAGCCCGAAAGAAATCTCACGGGCTTTTTAATTAAATATAAATTCTAAATTATTTTAGTAGTCTACTCTTATTCCAAAAGTGAAGTAGTTATCTTTCATTGTTCTGTTTTCAAAAATATTATCAAATATTTTGTTCATGTAATCCATTGTAAGGTAATATTGTTTTATTGGTTCAAGTTCAGCATGTATATTAAATATTGTACGGTTCTTTCTGTTGCCTTGTAAGAAGACTGGAGTAAATAATACCTGTCCCGTGCCATCGCTTCTGTTTAAATCGCCGCCATATGTTGCAATAATTTTTCCTGTGGAGTCCAGTCTGTTTCCGTCACCGGAACGTTGAAATTTGAAATCAAAACCTAATCTGAATCTGCTTGATACAGGATAATTCAACTGAACTGCAATTTCGTCTGAGTTGGGCGGTAAGGCATGACCAAGTGAATATCCCCAGTTTGCGTAAGTGCTTTTGTTTGTAGCATGGGAATAAACGAAAGGGTCTATCTTCGTATATTCCAGTTTAAATTCCAAATTAGGAACTGTAAACGCATCAGACCAGAACGCTCCTAACTGATAAGCAAATTTATTTATGTTTTTTGCTTCGGGCTTAAATAAAGTTGAGAACTCTAAGTCGTCAACAAGTAATGACCCCTGAAACGAAAGATTATTTACCGGCTTAATAATCACATCAGTTCCCAGAACCGTATTATTTATATCTTCATTATAACCTTGTGATGGTTTGTTGAACTCTGCTGAGGTTAAAAAGCTTACGGGATTTAAAAATGTAAAGCTGAAAGAAGAGTTTGGAATTATCACGCTTTCAAAAAAACCAAGTTTAAATCTATTTGAAAAATTTATATCTAATCTGTGAGAAGCAATATTTTTTGAATCAAGTTTTTTCCCTAAAGAGTCTCCTCGGATACTTCCGTATACAAATGTATATCTGAAAATTTTGCTGTTCAAATCAAGCTTTACAAAATCGAATGGGATTCCGTTTCTTGATAAAAATAAATTATCAATAAATCCTGCCCCTTCTACTATTGGATATCTCCCAAGAGAAACTGCTACCCAGTTTGTTTTTGCCTGATAACGAAGATAGCCTTCGTAATTGCTGTAATAAGTTCTGCCACCGTATGATACAGTTCCGGTTGCATCAATTTTTGGATTTGTTCTTCTTACAAAATCAAAATCGGATTCACTGCCTGATACTTGCGCATTATTAGATGCTCTTAAATATAATCCAAGTATTCCGTTGAAATTTGCTTTGAATCGGAAACCAAGCTCACCCATCAATGATTTGTGGCTTCCCATAGAGTCACCGCGTGATATTCTTTCGGTAAGACTTCCAATTCCGTCTAAATAAAATTTAAAAGTGGAGTCTTTATAAGAGTAAAGATATTTCTGTTTTTGGTTATTGAATAAATCTTCAAACTTCGGTTTGCTGAAAAAAGAAATCTCATTTTCATCTTTGTCTGCTAGGTTGAACTCAATGAAATATTTTTTTAAAATATTTTTATCAGTTGATGAAAGTTTACTTTGCTGATTATTTATTTCTGTGAGTAAATTTATTACTGCTTGTTTCGAAATCGGAAGTGCGGCAGAATTGTAATCAGTAATAATACCTTTGTTATACATTCTATCCAGATAAGAATATACATTATCATTTACATCAACAAGCTCTACCTGAGAATAAGAATTATTTTTTCCTATAAAAAAAATAATTAAGG
>JBBRQV010000054.1:0-18407 GCA_038225955.1 Ignavibacteria bacterium
AGGGTAAAAATTTACCCCTTACCTGTGGTGAGTGGAAATAGAATGAAAAAATATCTCTATGAAATTTTTGAAAATAAAAATATTGGCGGTTTGTTTGATTCTGATTTGTTTTGTAAATGTTTATGGGCAATATTATTTTGTTAATTTTATTTATGATGAACGTAAATTTTACACCAGACTACAGGCTTATAAAATTTATTTGGATACTGACATCGAAATTATGAAAGCAAACAAAGTAAAAGAAGTTTTGATAAATAAGGATGGTGAAGAAAGTGCTAAGATAGTCTTAAATAAAGAAGGCTTGCCAATTGAGTATACTTACTATGGTGATTATGGTAAGCATACAAATACAATTCACATTATTAGTTACAACAATGACTATGATATAAACACAAGATTTTTTAAAAGCATTAACCCTGAGTATTCTGTTTTTACAAAATACATTTATAAAAATAATAATCTTGTTCAGATATATTCAAAGGGAATAAATGCTCATAGCAGACTTGAAAATATATATTATTACGGTGATGATTCGACAACATATGACGATTTTAAAGAATTAGATAGTGGAATTGAGAAATTATATGTAAGATACTATGGTGCAACCGGAACTATAAAGCTATACTCAAGTAACAGGCTAAGTACAATTGATTCGTCTTATATTTCCGGCGACACCGTAAATATTAACTACGGTGAATTCGAAACAAAAACTTTTGTTTTTAAAAATAAACGACTGGTGAAATCCTCTGGGCTCGATAGATACATTTACTTAAGCGATAATTCATTTGCTATTAGTCCTTCTACTGAGAATTACTACTACAGTAAAAATGGATTAATAGATTATGTTACAATAACAAACGAAATCGGGGAGTACAAAAAAATTAGCTATATATATTCATATTATGAAAATTAACATCACAAAAATATTAATTGCTCTGCTCTTTCTTTTCGGCGCAAATGCAAACGCACAATACCTTGGCACGTACATGAACGGCATCAGCGTTCCGGGACTGAGGCTAAAGCAGGTGGATGCATATATAAAATCTGACGCGGAAAATCTTAAAAATAACAAAATAAAAACTGTGCGTCTGTACGACGAAAAAGATAAGCTGATAAAAGAAGCAAGTTGCTATTCCATGGGAAGAATTACGCAGATTCTCGATTACTATGCTTACGCTGACAGCGTTTATAAAAAAACTGAGTACGAATATAATTCCGATGGACTTGTGACTGCATACAAATATACTTTGTTCGATAATACAACTTCCCTTCCACCAAATCCGACTGCAGCATATTACGAGTATAAAGACGGTCGTGAATTCAGAATAAAGGAAGATACTTTAAAAAAAGATTACGGAATTTACGAAGCAGTTTATCTCGATAATAAACTGGTCGGAGTGAAAGTCTATAGTAATGATTTATCTGTTGAGAATAAATTTTATCCCGTTAACAATATGCGGAACTCAATCGCATTCACCGATACTTCCGGCGGTGGAGTATTTAATTTTTTTCATATCACCGAGGTAAAAGATACGATTAAAATAATTTCCGATTTAATGACTAACGAAGAACATATTTACTTCAATGACGGACGAATAATGTATGAAGGCACTTTGAATAATTATTATCGCAATTATTTTTATAAAGAGAATGGTCTTGTTGACTATGTGATTGAGTCAGATAAAACAATTCCTGAAAAAAAAATATTTTATAGGTACGAGTATTATTAATAGTTTTTTATAATTACATTAAACCGGAAATTTATGGTTTACCAAAGTAAACTTAAAGTTTTTTAAGTTTACTTTTAGCTTTGAAAATAAACTTAGAAATGTGTAAGTTTACTTTTAGCTTTGAAAGTAAACTAAAACTTTCGTGAATATTAAAGAATTCAAATCCGGAAATTTTTTACAGGGATACAAGTATAAATATTTTGCTCCTGAAAAGATAAATCATAGGTGGATACTAAACGACTCTTCTCTATCAGTTCAATTAGAAAAAGCTTCATTAAAACTGGGTGAGTTAAACTCTTTTGCAAGATTTATTCCGAACATAGATTTATTTATACATCTTCACGTAACAAAAGAAGCAGTTATTTCAAGTAAGATTGAAGGCACACAAACCGGAATGAATGAAGCATTACTTCCACAGGAAGAAATAGATCCCGAAAGACGAAGTGATTGGAATGAAGTAAACAGTTACACAAAAGCAATAACTGATTGCATAGAGAATCTGAAAAAATTGCCTGTCTCAACTCCGTTATTTAAAGATGCGCATAAGATTTTGATGACCGGTGTAAGAGGCGAGAACAAGCAGCCGGGTCAGTATCGTTACTCGCAGAGTTGGATTGGCGGGGCTTCAATTTCAGGCGCGACTTTTATTCCTCCTGCAGGAAATTTAGTAAACGATTTAATGGGTGACCTTGAAAATTTTTTACATAATCAAAAATTAGAAGTGCCCTTACTTATCAGAACGGCTTTAGCACACTACCAATTTGAAACCATACATCCTTTCCTTGATGGCAACGGGAGAATTGGAAGGCTGCTTATTACTTTATATCTTGTTGATAAAAAACTTTTAGATAAACCTATACTATATTTATCAAAGTTTTTTGAAAAAAACCGTAATTTATATTATGAAATGCTGATGAACGTAAGACTGAAGAACGATTTAACAGGATGGTTAAAATATTTTTTACAAGGAGTTGAAGAAACTTCTATTGACGCGATTGATAACTTAAAAAATATTTTAAATTTAAAAGAGAGAATAGAAACTGACATTTACTCTAATTGGGAAAGAAGAAGCGGAGCAGGGCAAAAACTTTTGCAATATTTATTTACACAGCCTGTTGTAAAAATAAAGGATGTTGAAATTGTATGCGGACTTTCTACAAAATCAGCCGGCGCTTTAGTAAAAAAATTTGCGCAAGGAAAATACCTCAAAGAAATCACCGGCAATACAAGGCATCAGATTTTTATTTTTGAACCTTATATGAATTTGTTCCAATAATGAATAAAAGTTTTATAAAAATATTAATTTCAATGCTGATGATTTGCTCAAGCGCAGAAGCCCAATACAATTTTTCATTCGTGGACAGGTATGCATTGATGCATATAATTGTGAATACACATCTGAAAAAAATATTTGATGCCGATGCGAAGAGATTAAGAGATAATAAAGTTAAGTCAGTTATTGTAGGAAACGACACGCTGCCTGAGTTTGAACAATACGAAATAAACCTGCGAGGCTTTGCTGAAAATCTTATTACAAAAAATGAGCTTTACTTAAAGGGTGAAAGTGAAGCTGAGTATAATATAAAATATAATGTCGGTGGATTGATAAGCTGGATTTATTACAGTCCAGAGCAGACCGAACTTTTTTATGAACATGATGCCGGAAAGCTCTCTAAGATAAGAAGTGTTAGCTATGATAATATGGAGTACTTAGCGCTATTTTATTACAAAAAAGATTTACCTGACTCGCTTTACACAGAGAGTTTTGAAAATAATGTTTCTGGAAAAGGGAATTTTAAAATTGAAACCGACGCAAAAGGATTTATAACAAATGTTTTTGACCGTGGTAAAATCAATGCAAACGATACAGTATTTCAGGTGACAAAGCTTGATGATTCGCTGCTTGAGATTAAATCAACGCAAGGCAATCAAAAATATATGAGCTTTGAAATTAAAGATGATAAAATAAATTCGTACAACGCGCAGATAAAAATTAACAATGAAGTTTATATTTATAAGACTGACTTCTATTACAAAACAAACGGATTAATAGATTATATAAATTTTTCAAAATCAGGAATTAAAGGTATTGTTACTCATAAGTATAAATATAATTATCAATATTACGACTAACTCCAAAGGATAAAAAAAATGAAATCAAAATTATTACTTGCAGCGTTCATAATATTATTTTGCGCAAGGGCAAATGCTCAGATATATGACGACACTTTTTGGCCCGATGATTGCTTAAGCTCTGCAATACACGAAACCTATTTGAAAGATGTCTATAAAAGCTACCGGAAAACTCTTACTGATAATAAAGTAAAGAAAGCAGTACTTACAGTTGAGAGAGGAGGAGGATTTACAATAGAGTATAATGGAAATGGTTTTACTACGGATTTTTTAAATTCAAATCCAAACTTTCCTCAATTGAAATTTGTATACGATCAAAACAATAATATTTCTTCCATCATTAATCCCTACGTCAGCGAGAAAGGATTTGATACTACAACTACATCTTACTTCTATGAAAATGAAAAGCTTGTTAAAGTAGAAATGCATCACAAGGAGGAACCGGCTTATCCTATTTTGCAATATTATTATAACACAGCGGGCAGCTTATCCGAAATTAAAAACTTTGCTCCTGAGCAGTCTGTATTTATTACCTTTGTAAAAGCGGATTACGATTCGGATGGAATGCTTTCAGGATTTTTCAACCAGTCAGGAGAGAAATATTATACAATTACACACGATGCAAATTCCTTTTCTTATTCTGAAAATAATCATCAATCGTATAAATACATTTTATCTGATAACAAAATTAAACAGCTTATTATGGGTACGAGAACTCTGGATTATTTTTATAATGAAAACGGATTGATTGACTATACAATCTTGAGCAACGGAAAAGCAGAGCCTGTCAAAACAGTTTACAGCTACGAGCATTACTAAAATATTTTTAAAAAACTAATTTTTCATAGGAGAAAAATTGAACTCAAAACTATTTCTTACACTACTCTTAATAATTTGCTTTGCAAATGTTAATGCTCAGTATAAATTTTCAAGTCCTGCTACAGTGGGAATTGAGCTTACGCTTACAAATACTTCAGTCTTCAAAAAAGTTTTTGATGTGAATAAAGAAGCGATGATGAAAAATAAAGTAAAGAAAATTTCTTTTAAGACGAAGGATAGCGAAGTAACTTATCTTTATAATGAAGCCGGACAGATAACTTTTTTTTCTAATATAGATTTTACAACCGGCATGGGAGCAATGTACAGATATGAGTATGATGCAAGCGGTAACCTTGCCTCCTATGAATTTAATATCCTCGAAAAAGACGGAACGAAAACCACTTCCCTGTTCAAATATGAATATGATAATGCCGGAAGAATGATAACATCCTCAGTTGTGCCGGGCTCTATGTCGCCGTTCAAGTTTAATAAAATTTCTTATGATGCTGCAGGACTTCCTGTGAAGATTGAATTTCAGAAGGAGAAAACCGATAAGCCCGAGTATGATGCCACTATAAAAAATGACAGTGAAGGAAGGATTATTTCCATCCAAGGCAATGACGGGAACAACATGATAAAGGTCGCCTATAATAATAACGACGTAACGCTTACATACTTCGGAACCCTGATAACAAAATATAAAATTGTTAACGGGCAGGTTTTAAATATCACCGATGATTTTGTAAGCAACGATTTTACTTATAACGATATCGGACTTATAGATAATTGCTTAATTACAAGCGTGGAAGATAAGAAAGAAGTGAAGTATATTTTTGGCTATGAGTACTATAAATAAACCTTAATTCAGCAAAAATCCAATAAAATGAAGACTATTCACAAAGTTATAGTGGCGATATTTGTAATTCTGGTCATTCTTGCCTTTATGAATTATATGCTCTAATAATTTCAGATTTCAGATTTCAAATTTCAAATTTTTTCATGGAAATAGTGGAATTATATGCGTATTTTACACAATACTCAAGACCCAATACTCAAAACTAAGCGATGATTCAAACGCGATTAAAACACCTGCGCGAGGCGCTCGGCCTCAATAAGAACCAGCTCGCCGGCAAGCTCGAGATTGATAACGGTAACCTCTCCCGATACGAATCGGGCAAGGTAAAGCCCAATTCTGAGTTCTATGAGCGGCTTGTCAACAAATTCGAGAGCGTCAATCTCACCTGGCTGATAAGCGGCGAGGGCGAGATGTTTCTCCAGAAAGCGCCTGAGAAACCTTCAAAAATACGCTCTGTACCCATTTTTGCCTACGTTTACTGCGGCAGCCCGGCATCGCAGTGGGACACTGACAAGGTCAAGGAGCACCTGCAGCTACCATCGCTCACTAAGTATAAGGAAGCGTTTGGACTTATAGCCAAGGGCGACTCGATGGTGCCCTATATTAACCCCTATGACGTGCTGATTTGCGTCGATAAGCCGGACCTGATTAAGGACGGAACGGCTGTGGTTTGTGTCTTTAAATCGGTTGATACGATTGAGGCTAACGCTAAGCTAATTAAGAGAGATAAGAAGGCCGGAACCGTGATGCTTTACTCGGTCAATACGAAGTACGAGCCGGAGGTTTACGACGAGGACGAAATCCTTAAAATCTACAAGGTAATCCGCATTATCAGGGATGTGAAATAAGCTCGATTTTAAGCTATAATCCTACTTTTTAGCTTAAGGTTTCGTTATATCCCCTTTTTTGACACTATCTTATTGTTTAAACAATTTTTTCCTATTTTTAGTAAGATTTTTGATATTGATTTATCAATTAATTAACGTCTGATGGTTTCGTTTTTTATGTATTTTCACGATTGTGTTTTCACGTAATTAGTGTTGAAGGTTTCGTTTGGTTTTTTAGTAGTGGTAAGTAAGATTTTTACTTTATAATCTATTAATTATTCGCTTAAAAATATTCTACTAAATTATTCTTTCCAAAATGCCTTGGACATTAGTTCCTGTTCCCCTTTTCCAATACCATATTTCTTAGCTACAGTCTGCCAATTTGCCACAGATTTTTTCACGGTCTTAACAATTTCAGAAGCGCGCGACTCGCTAACTCTAAAATATTTTATAACATCCATTGCCAGCTCCAGGTTTAAAGAATTATCCGTTTCGGATATATTAAGGCTTAAGCCTGTTCCTCTTTCCACAGGGTTTATATCGTAGGCAGGTGAAAGTTTCCAGCCGGATTTTGTCAGCTGAAATCCATGATTTCTTAAATGGTCGTCAGTATTTTTAATACAAATATTAAACACAATTCTTCTCCAAAGTTCTTCAAGATCACTGTTTACATTTGAACCATTTTTTATTAAAAATTCTGCTATCTGAATATAGCTTGCTCCAAATTGAGCATCTGCTCCGTCAGTCAATCCCAGCATTGTCATTGCCGAAGCAAAATGAATTCTTTTATTGCCCTTAGCCCTGTCGAATCTTTTTGTAATAAATGTATGATGCTTTTCCGATAATTTAAGAACCTGTGCTTCGGCAATATTTAAACCCGACATTATAGCTAACTCATAAGCAACCATTGCCCAGGCGCCTATATCCTTATCATCATTAGCACTAGGAAACTTAGCAATCCAAAGATTGCCTTCGGGGTCAAGAACTCCTGCCTTTGGTCTTGCGCCGCCAAGTGAAGAGCCCGGCGCCATTAACATATAAAGCCACTTTAAATATTCCGGACTATTTGTAATGTCATCGTTCTCTATGTGTAAGCTGGCTTGCTCTAATTCTCTTAATGAAGTCCAGGGCGGAGATACAAAGTGTTTATTGTTATCCAAAAAAGCACCGTCGATTTCTTTTTTAAAACGAATTGCTCCCATCCTATGCTCATCAAATACACCAAGCAAATAATCAGTTTCGAAAAGATGCTTCTCATTTCTTTTTTCTTCTCTGGCAATTATAGCTTCCCTTCTTTGCATCAGCATCCTTCCCCATCTATCGGGGGATGAATCTAAAAAAATTCCAAAGTTAGGCTTATCTTCCGGAAGATATTGCGGACCTTCAAAAAATTGTAAATCGGGGTCGAGGGTTTGACTATTTTCCGATTCTAACCATTCCTTTGAATATTCAAATGAAAATATTTCCTTACCCCTCGATGAAGCAGCGTTTAAAGTACCTATTATAGTTGGCTTTTCTAAACCTATCCAATCAGCAAATACATAAATTTCTTTTTGCGCCATTTTACTTTAATTTATTTATTTTTGGTTTTCTTTCTTTAGGAAGCAGTTTAGCATCCTGAAGCTTTCTACCTAAGATATCATCATCTGCGATTTTTAACAGATCTTTTTCTAATCCTAATACAAACAAAACCTGAGCATAAAAACCCATAGCCACTCTTGGCGAGCCTTTTTCAATAAGCCATAATGTAGCTCTGCTGATATTTGCTCTTTCTGTAATTTGATTTGTGCTCAGCTTTCTTCTTAAGCGGGCTAATTTTATATTTTCTCCCAATAAAGCCAAAATACGCTCAACTTTAGGGAATAAGATTGTCTTTCTGGCATCCATTTGTTTATTATTATAAATAAATATACTAATATTGTTTATAATAGTAAACAATATTATTTTTCTAATAATAAAACTATATAACTTTTCAGAATTATGCTAAGGACGGGAAATATTCAGTGTTACCGGTTAAGCAAATATGCGTATCTAATTGGAGATGTGGTTTTTGGTGCATAGGCAGGGAATGGAGGCGATGGACTATGCATAGAAAATCTGCTCTCAGAATTACTTAATTATTGTTTTTAAAAGTAATTCTATTCATTTTGAGTAATCAAAAAAAAAAAAATCCCAATGAAAAAAATCTTCCTCCTTCTTGTAGTTATTTTATGTATTTCTACTCATGCAAAGGCGCAATTAGTCCCGCAAAGAATATTTTTGGGAGGATACCTTGGCCCGCAGATGTACACAACTTACGGAGGCGGCAGCAGTTTTCACTTTGGGTTGGAGGCCGGCAATACTGTGGCAAAAGATATTGACATCGTGGGTAACATTGGCGCCATCCTGGAGAAATATGGGAAGACTTTTGATTTAACTTTAAACGCAAGGGCTTTTACTGCCAGCGGTCCGACGGTGCAACTTTTTGGCGAGCTTGGCGGCGGTGCGTATATTTTTACTTACTCAGGAGGTGGCGGCAGCAGAAGCCAAAGCCAAACTTACCTTGGCGTTAATATTGGTCTTGGCGGAAAGGTTGTTATGGATAAAGGCACAGATTTAATTATCAAAGCAAAGTTTCATAATCCTTTCTTCAACGGCGGCAGCTTTAACTGGATAAATCTGACTGCCGGTATAGATTTTACGATATAGAAACACAGCATTGTGTTGTGTTAATTTGTATAAAAATTTATAAGGGGGGATTGTTTCAAGTCGCATTTTAAATTTGAAATTTTCTTCTTTATGCGGCTATTTTTATTTATAATCCAGATTCTTCCGTCTTGATAAGGAGGGGGGTATTATTTTAGCCCTGCGGTGAAAACTGCGGGGCTTTTTTTTTGTGGATAAAATCTGACGGGTATTTTATTTATTTTTAAATTATGAAAAAAATATTTCTACTTCTTATCTGCTTTATATGCATCCGCGCGCAGGCGCAGTATGCGGATGAAATTCAGTTTGTTTCAGTCTCGTATACTCTAATGCAAAATATTTTATTTGATAAAGTATATAAGCATAATCACGATGTGCTGAAGTCAAGATTTGTGAAGGAAGTGAAGATTCGTGATGAGCGCAGTACAAATGTTTCAAATACATCTATAGATAAAGAAGGCAGACCGGAAAAAGTTATTGAGTACAGCTACACAAACTCGCAGGCGAGAATGATAAATGCTAATTATGATTCGAAAGGAAATCTTATCACAATTACAGATAGCGATGTAAAATCAAAAACAAACTCGCTGGTAAATTTTAACTTCGTTGGTAATACGTTGATTGATTTGGATAGAACTGTTAACGGCGAGCGTTACAGTTCGTGCCAGATAAGATATGATTCGGGCGACAAAACAAAGCTGACGGGATATGATGCTACGTACTGGGAAGAGAATAGTATTCCCTACTATGTAAATTTCAAATACGATGAGGCCAACAGGCTTTATGACGTGCGAGTGCTTCAGGATACGGGCGCAATTTACTCCATAAAATACAGCGGCGATACTATTACATACTTCGGCGAAGGCGGCTCGGAAACTTTTATCGTAAAAGATGATATAATAACTAAGCACAAAATTCACAGCGAGGGACTGAACTTCACAGCGGAGAGGACTTTCCACTATGATAATAACGGATTGATAGATTATGTTTTGTATGAGGATTCGAAATTCGGTAAGTACAAATATATTTTTGAGTATGATTATTATCACTAAATAATAAAACATTATGAAGGCAAACGTATTGAAATTTTTCATAACCCTCGTTTCCTTTTTTATTTTCACCTCAATTAATTTGTATGCGCAGTATAGTGAGCTTGCGCCGGTTTATGAAAGAGTTGATTTCATTATAAAAAACATAAATCTTCAAGATGTAAAAAATAATGACGAAAATATTTTGAAGAAGAATAAAGTAAGAGAAGTAATTGTTCACGATATTAATGGAGTGTGTGATTCCATTTTAATTAATAAAGAAGGGTTCATTACTCACAGATTTTATAATCACAAGTGGCATGATGACTGCCCTATGACAATTCTTAATTTAGATGCAGGTGAGACTCGTCCCCCTCCAAAAAAGGGCTGGAAGTATTTTCAATATTACTCCTATAATGAAAATAATTTGCTTACATTTTACAAAAATTTGATTCTGGAATATCCTGGAAGCTCTCCTTCTTACACCTATATTTATGACAACGGAAAGCTTCAAAAAAGTTTTCAAGGGGAGTATCCACTCTATGAGTGTTTATACGACGCCGAGTCCGGGAAATTAAGCGGTTTGAAAGTTTATTCGAAAAGACAAGACCCGTATGAATGTTTAATAATTTATAATAAACAAAACAAACCCAAAGCATTTTATGATTCAGTCTATGGAGCTAACAGAGGGGAAGTAATATTTTACGCTGATGATACAATTAAGTGCCTGAATCATAACATGGGAGATATTGAGACTTTCACCCTGAATGAAAATAGAATACAAACTGAAGATATTAAATTATACAATATGGATGGATACGTCCCTTTGCATAAACAATTTGTTTATAGGAAAGACGGTATGGTAGATTACACTATTGAAACTTACTACCCTGACAGACCGATTTTTAAAAGAAGTTATTCATATAAATTTTATGAAAATTAAATTTCATTAATGATTAAAACATTTTTCATTCTTTTTTGCCTGATTAGCATTACTGCTAACGCCCAATATTCCGATAACTATTTAATCGACGACCTCCAAATTTTCATTGTGAAAAATGTTGTGAATAAAAACATTCGGGATAAAGATGCAGAGGTGCTGCATACAAACAAAGTAAAGGAAGTGTATATAAAAAATGAAGACGGAATAGTTAGCACTATACTCCTGATAAATAATTTCGGATTCATTGAAGAGTATATTACCTTTAACGAGCAAACCGATTTGATGGAATCTCAATGGCGATTCGGCTATGATGCAAACAATAACATGACGGCTGCCTCGCAAAAAGAAGGGCGAATCAGAATAAACTACATTTTTACCTATGAAAATAATCTGATAGCAAGTATATATTGCAGCTCAGACGGCAAAGAAACTCAGTACGATTTTGCTCACATGCCCGATGGAAAAATAATGAAGATGACTTTGCTTGAGTTTCAGACCTATACAAAGTTAGATGTGAATTATTTTAATTATGATTCAGACGGAAAGTTTATCAATCTCACAGATGAAAACCAAAATATTTTATATGAAACAACTTACGATAACAATACTGTAAACATCCGAAATACAGGCAGCTTTAAAAATACTTATACGTACCTAGCGGATAGAATTACAGAGGAGAGTTACACATTCTACAGCAAACGACACTTAGGTGTAACAAAGCAGATTGATGCAATTAATTTCACGGAGAAATATTCGTACGATGAAAAAAATTTAGTAAAGGATGTTCAGTTGAAATCATCTAAAACAAGCGAAAGTAAAGAGACGTATGAGTACGTTTATTATAATTAATAATGTGTAATTAGTAATTCATACTCTTTGTTACAAAATTAAAATTGAAGATGGCTCAATCAACAGATAAAATATTAAACAAACTTCCGGAGATTACTGTTTTTTTCTGGATAATGAAAATTGCTGCAACTACACTGGGAGAAACTGCCGGTGACTTGCTCTCCATGACGCTTAATATCGGCTATGCAATCAGCTCGATTATTTTAATTTCGTTTTTCATCATTGCGCTTATATCGCAGCTGCTCTCAAAGAAATATTATCCGCCGCTTTACTGGATGGTAATTCTCGCAACAAGCACTGCAGGCACTACAATGTCAGACTATATGGACCGCACGCTTGCGCTCGGCTATACAACAGGCTCTATTATTCTTGTATGCCTCTTAGCTCTTACGTTAACTGTTTGGTACATAAGCGAGAAATCTTTATCGGTTACAAATATACGCTCGCGCAGAGCGGAAATTTTTTACTGGACGGCAATATTATTTTCCAATACGCTCGGCACAGCGCTCGGCGATTTTCTCGCAGATGATTCTGGGCTTGGCTTCATGGGCGGCGCTGCAGTTGTAAGCACGCTTATACTTCTTACATGGCTTGTAAGTAAATTCACAAAAGCATCTAAGGTAATTCTTTTCTGGATAGCATTCGTTCTCACACGTCCGTTCGGCGCAACGTTTGGCGATGTGCTAACAAAGACTCCCGATAAAGGCGGACTCGGGTTTGGTACAATCGGCTCGTCAATTGTACTTCTCGTAATTCTCGTTGGTATGATAATTTATACGCACGGAAAAGAGAAAAGAAAGACTGCCTGAACTCACACATTCGGTGTATGATTTTTTATATAGTTACAGCTAAATTATATCGGTATTTTTCATAAAGTATAAATTTGTTTATGAAAAGTATAATTCTATTTCTCGCCTTAATTTCTTCCAATATAAGTTTCGCGCAGAGCGGATGGGTTCCCACTAATCCGCAACCAACAGGTAATATATTAACCGATGGAGTAATGGTAAATCCCAATACAATTTACGCAGTAGGTAAACACGGCGGACCATTCGTTAAAACTACAAATGGCGGAGTAAGCTGGACAGCTAAAGATATTCTTCCTATAAAAGATTCTACAAGGTATAATGCAATTAGCTTATGCGCATCAGATGAAAACAATATTTGCATTTTGTATTCGTATGAATTTATTTTCGTTGAGAATATAAGATATTTTGTAATGCGTTCTACAAATGCAGGTCAAACGTGGGATTCTGTTTTCATCGCCGAGCGCCCCAGAGAAGATTTAGGAAGAATGCGGTTTGTAAATCAAACTACAGGCTATTGTTTCAGCTATGAGTATCACGGTTACGGTGTTTTCAAAACCACTAATGGCGGAGCTAACTGGCAGGAGTATAAAGTTAACTCTACGAACGATACTTTGCAGTCATTATTTTTTGTAAATGCCAATACAGGATGGATGGGCGGCTATGGGAATAATAATTATTACAGAACAACAAATGGCGGAACCTCATGGGCTACATATATAACTTCTAATTTTGATTTTTTCTATAAGCCATTTTTTATAAATGAGAATACAGGATGGTATTGCGGAGGAAGCTACTTAGCTAAAACTACAAACGGCGGGATTAATTTTTTAAATACAGGAACTATCCCCGGAGTTGTAGATGATTTCGGATTTGCCGATGAGAATACAGGCTGGTGTATTTCTTCATCAAATATATATTCAACATCTAATTCAGGTGTCAGCTGGCAGATGTCATACTCGCGAGATTCAACAAATTCGAACATCAGTTCAATACGATTTCTAAATTCAACTACAGGAGTTGCTGCCGGATGGTTTGGCGGAATTTTTAAAACAACAAATAAAGGACTTAACTGGAGCGAACTAAGCCGAACGCAAAACAAACATGCATATATTTCCGATGTTCAGTTTATTAATCAGCTTACGGGATGGGCTGCTATGTATCCTGACCTTATGAAAACAACTGATGGTGGAAATAATTGGAATAAAATTTATACTGATAGTATTTATCGTCTGAAATTTTATAATGAAAATATAGGGATGGCAATGGGAGTAAATTCTTTCTCATCTACAACTAATGGCGGACAATCATGGGCTATTACAAATTATGAAGGATATTTTTTTACATCAGCTTTTCTTTACTCGCCAAATACATGGTATGTTATTGGAGTTAATGCCGGAGACTATAGAGGGGTAATTGTAAAAACAACTAATGCCGGAGTGACTTGGAATACATTAGCGCAGCCGCCCGGTAATACGTTTCTGGTTTCTGCTTTTTTTGTAACTGAGAACACAGGATACTTTTCCACGGGAAGCTCTATTTTTAAAACTACAAATGGCGGTACAAATTGGTTTGCAACTGGCGACGGTAACACACAGTCTATATATTTCTATAATGAGACTACAGGATGGGCAATGGATAGAGAAGATATTTACAAGACTACAAATTCAGGACTTACATTTCAACGTCAGTTTACAAAAGGATTTTATTCTTACTACTCAATGAAATTTGTAAATGCGCAAACAGGATGGTGCGTAGGCTTTGGTTTAAATTCAGGAGTAATTTTAAAAACAACTAACGGTGGAACAAACTGGTCTGATAACCTATCATTTTATACAGGTCCACTATATGCGATAAGCTTTATAAACGATAACACAGGCTGGATAGTAGGTTCAGGAGAAACTATAATTAAAACCACTACCGGCGGGACAATCGGTGTTCAGCAGATAAGCACAACCGTTCCCGATAAATTTTATCTTGAGCAGAATTATCCGAATCCATTTAACCCAAATACAGTTATTAGTTTTCAGTTGTCCGTTGCCGGATTTGTGAAGCTGAAAGTATTTGATTTACTCGGAAGAGAAGTTGGAAATCTTTTGAATGAAAATTTATCTTCGGGAAAGTATAAGTACGATTTTAATGCTACACTATTACCAAGCGGAATTTATTTTTATAAATTAGAAACAGAAAATTTCTCAGAGACGAGAAAGATGGTGTTGGTGAAATAGAGTTTGATACCGCCCCCTTCCCCTCCTCGTGGAGAGGAGGGGGCTTAAGCGAGTTCTTTCATCAGTTACGAAATAAATTTATAGGGCGAAGATATTTGCTTTCAAAAAAACTAACTTTACTAAGACTCAACTATGAGATTTTTCCTTATTGGATTAATAAGCTTTTCGGCTTTCACTTTCTTTTCATGCGGTGAAGATTTACCTGTAACGCCTCCAACAGCTCAGACAAAATTTAAATGGGAGCAGGTTGATTCTATTTCGCCTATAGGATATTTTGCAAATTCTGTGGCTGCTGCTGAAAACAATACTTACTATTATATTTCAAACCAATATTTATACAGATGCACACCAACAGGTAAAACACCTATAGATATAAGCGGGAATTTCGGACCCTCTACTATTGAGGTATATGATAATAATTATATAATTATCGGCGGAGAAGGGGCTGCCTCTACAACGGATTCAAGTATAAGCAAAGTGAAAATTTTAGCTAACGATATTCTCACGGAATTTAATATCGATACTGTTTCCGATATTTATCCCGCAGTTGTATATATTACGCGTCCGGGAAGATTTTATTATGCTTCACGAAATGTATATTATCTTGTTGAGGATGGTGTGATAAGTAAGTTCACGCTATCGGGTGTTAATAATGTTACGGGATTTTCAAAGATAGGAAATACAATGTATGTATTAGCTTATAATCTGGGAACAGGGCAAAGTATTTTCAGGCTGCAGGCAGATAATTCTCCTGTTCTTTTTGAAAATGAGAACTCGCCCTTCCCCCAAATATTTTCAACGAAAAATAATTTAATCAAATCACAATATTTTTTAGAAGGACAATGTTTTATGTATTACCTTACAGAATCCGGCTGGGTAAATTTTTACAGGGGCGGGCCGCTATTTTTTAATTATGCAGCTGCCGATGACTTAAGCGATTTATATATGGTATCAAATCTTAACGGAGTTTTTCGGGGAAATATATGGAACGGTTCGGGTTTTTCCGAAGATTTAAATTATCCTTTCAAAGAAGAAAGATACAGCTCGCTTTACTATGGAAATATGAAGGATGGCATAGTGTATTTGGCAACGGTATATGATAAGGTAAGAATTTACAAAGGTAAAAGGCTTTTACAATAAAATTTATTTCATCTATTTATATCAAATAATTTCTTCTAAAAAAAACATCTAATGAAAATTTTTGCAGCTATTTTAGTACTGATAAGTTGTTCTATTATTTTTTATTCATGTAAGAGTGATGACCCGGTCAGCACAGGTCCTGTTCAACAGGGTTATACATGGGAAGTTTTAAGCACCGGTATCTCCGGGAATTATGACCATCTTGCCTATTTGGATGACAATACGGCTTTGGGAATAACGAATGAGCAGGCTTTTCGGGTAACTTCCACCGGGGCATCCAGAGTAAATTTACAGGATAGTTTTTTCAATGCAAACAACGTTGCTGTATATAATCCAAGCTATTATGCATTTGCAGGAGTAAATTACGATTTAATGTCTATTAGAATAAACCTGAAAATATTTGATAATGGAACAATTACCCATGCTACGCTAGATACACACAGCTCCGGACAAATTTACGATATGAAAATTTTACAGCCCGGAAAAATTGCTGCCATCAGCAGCTCAAAACTTTATATATACGATAACGGAAATGTATCAGCGTATACATCGCCTGATTCATTCTCGACAGGCTTCAAATTTATAGCTGTTCAGGGCAGTGCTCTATATATAACTGGCTATTCTAAAATTTATAAATTCGAGAGCGGTGTTTTGTCTGCAGTAGATATCGGAAGCGCAGCCGGTGAATTTACCAGGATGAAAGTTGATAATGCAATTATAAAAGCTCCTTTTAGTTCCATGCTAACCGTGGTTTCTTACTGGAACGGAGGCTCGTGGATTCCGCTTTTTACCGATGCAAGCAAAAAGATTTTTTATTTATCTGCCGGCGAGAGCCTTAGCTCAATTTATTTCATTACAGTAGATTCTAACTTTTCCTATACATCCGGAAAAATATGGACGGGCACGCAGCTAATGGATGACCCTAATTATCCGGCCGATATTATCAGCACAAATTATTATACCACTGCTATAAGCAATATGCGGTCGAATACAATTTTCATAGCTAAGTATAATAGCACTTTATATACAGGAACAATATACAGAGGAAGGAAGAATTTTTAGAAGATTTTTTGATATCGCTCCCTCACTTTATAGTAGAGGGGGTTTGTTTCTTAGTTCTACTTCTCTCCCCTACTCTCTGCTAAGACACATTCTACACTTTTTACTTAAATCCTCAACTGCTAAATTTGAATTCAAATAAAATTCAACCAAATTATATTCAGCTTAATTTTTAAAAAATGAAAAAGTTTTTAACTCTTCTTCTCTTCGTTGCAATATTTATAATTCCTTCGCTTGCGCATTCACAGTACACAGATTATTTTAAATTTCAAAAACCTCTGATGCAGATTATTACCAATGTTACGCTTGACAGCATGATACAGGTTGATATGAGAAAAGTCCGTATGAACAGAATTGCAGGAGTAACCGTTACCGACCAGAACGGGAAAAAGATTGAGTACTATATGTACAACCTCAAAGGGCAGACTACACAATACTATCAGTTTGAAGATACAGCAAAGTTTACTTATGATAAGCTCGGCAAAATTGTTTACACAGTGCTGGATTCCTTCCCGAAAAATATTTACGAAAATATTATTTTCAATTACAATAACGATAGCCAGCTTGAACTGATTGATAAGAATTATAACGATGTTCTTCCCGAAGTGCGGATGGATTATGCATACGAGAATAAATATCTGAAATCAATAACTGCGATAAAGGAAAATTCAGATTTCCGTAAACAGTATGGATTTTTTTACGAAGGTGTTAATAATCAAATCAAAACATTATCTGTTGCAAACCTTGGCGTAGATGAAATCGGAGCGTCTAAGTTTAGCCTCGCATATAACAATCTTGGCAAGCTCACATCGGTGAACTTCACTGATAAAAGTCTTGCATTCGTAAACATAAATTATAATGCCGATACTACTCACATCACTCCAAATGAAAATGTATTTGACCCTGTGAACGGCATCGGTCCGCTTGACCAGGTCTTTTATGTTTTGAAAAACCAAAGAATCTCTTCAAAAGTTTCGCTGCTGAAATTTTCCACTTACAATGTAATGAGAGTTGCAGAATATTTTTATACAACTGAAGGCGTTGTTGACTACATCAATGTAAATTACATCTGCTATCGAGGAATTATAAAAACTGAGAAGCTGAACTTTACTTATGAGTTGTATGAGAAGGAGTAAGCTTATTTACTTGGGTAGTATTTCCATTTTTAGCGGAAGAGTGGTTTGGTGTGGTTTGAAGAACAACTCTTTTTTAGCAAGTCAACTTTAAGTTAGAAGAATCTGTTCCCCTCCTTACCAAGGAGGGGTTAGGGGTGGTTTAAAGAGTAACAAAATGAAATTATTCAA
>JBBRQV010000055.1:0-18257 GCA_038225955.1 Ignavibacteria bacterium
AAGTAAGATTGAAATGAGGAATTAAAAAATATGTAGTACACTTATTAAGAATAGATAACAATTAATTTTACAAATGAAAAAAACTATAGAAAAACCCGGAAAGACGAAAGAACAGCTTCTTGAATCGCTTGAAGAATTAAAAGAAAGCTTCAAAGAAAAAATTGATGATAATAAAATTCAGCTTACAAAAATTACTGATGGCTATAAAATAAGGGCGGAGAAACGAATAATTATGAAGTTCTGGGTTGATGCAGAAATTGTTGCACAGGATGGAGCATACGAAATTTCATGGGAGTCCAATGCTCCTCAGAGTAAAGTAGAGGAAGCAATGGAAGGAATTGAAAAATTTCTTCAAGACATTTAAGAATATTTTTACCTATTAGTAGTAATAGGGTGGTAATGGTTTACTTTAGTATTTACTCTTTATATATTAATAGAGGAGCTCGGTGGGTTTAAAGAATTCAACTCTACATAATAACCCGACCAAAATCCGACCATATACAAAAATTTCAAGTGGCGCCTCCTGACCCGGAGGTTCAGGAGGCGCCACACAGGAAATCGATAGAGTTTTATTTCGCAGAAAAATCCGACCAAAAACCGACTTTGTCTGTGCCATCATAAAGATCATAGTAATTCCTGTCCCGCTTTAGCGGGATGTGTTCAGGAATCCGTCAAAAATCCGTCATTCGTTGATGAAAAATTTTTCGTTATTGTTTTTACAATACGGCCTGAAATAAAATCCGTCAAGTGAACAAAACTTAAAATTTACAGTATATAAACAAAGGTCACTTTAAAATAAACTCCGGAAATATGAAAAAAATCAGTTTACTCCTTATCTCCCTTAGTTTTTACTCCCTTTCTTTACACGCGCAGATACTTACTCCCGAACCTTCAAAAGTGAGTATAGAGGATTATGAAAAACTAATTGCTGAGGTGAAAGAGCATAGGAAGACAAGACTGCTTGAGCTGAAAGATTTTCTGGAGGAAGCAAAACAGCCGGGCGTAATGATTTTAGATGCGAGATCTGATTCGATGTATAATGCTAAGCATATAAAAGGCGCAGTGCATTTGAATTTTTCTGACTTTACGCAGGAGAGGCTTGCAAGATTAATTCCTTCTGCCGATACAAAAATTTTAATCTACTGTAATAATAATTTTAAGGATGATAAGGTTTTTTTCCCTACAAAAATGGTTATGCCTGAAGTTTTAAACATTCAGAATTTACAAAATTTTCAGACCAAACAATTAGCCAGCAATTTAGAAACCCGTGAAAAAAAGGAACCGGTTACATTAACAGAGCTTCCTCCTTTAAAACCTATTACTCTTGCGTTGAACATCCCAACTTATATTAATCTTTACGGATACGGCTACAGAAATGTGTATGAGCTTTCCGAGTTTGTAAGTGTAAATGATTATAGAATAGAGTTTGAAGGAACTGCAGTAAGTAAAAAATAAAACCCGACCATTTTCCGACCTATTTCAAATAGTGAAATAGTGAAAATAAAATGTGACAATATGTGACAATCGTAATTTATATTTAGTATTTGAATAGAGAATCCGTCAAAAATCCATCATTTAAATCCACTAATGCTGAATTTTACAAACTAACCCTGTATTTCAAGTTTTTGAAAAATTTTGTATTTGAAAATATATGTAAAAACAGTGATTTGTTACGAATTTGTCACAAACCACTAAAAATGTCAGAAAAAACTGCGTTTTTTGCTTGAAATTAGCCCTCAAATTGTCTATTTTTGTAGACACTTTGTAGGGTGGTGAAACTGGCAGACACACCGTCCGGTCTCGGCGGCGGAGGTTCTAGGAAAAATTTTCTCTCCCACGGGATAGAGGGCTAACTACTCCATGAAGGTTCAAGTCCTTCCCCTACAGCTTAAACTAAAAAGGCTCAGATTTCTCTGAGCCTTTTTTCTTTCTAATTCATACTTTCTTTTAAATTTGCCCGCGCAGCAGCGAGCCTTGCAATCGGAACTCTGAACGGCGAGCAGCTAACGTAATCAAGTCCGAGTCTGTGGCAGTATTCAACTGAGTCCGGCTCTCCGCCATGCTCTCCGCATATACCTATTTTCAAATCCTTTCTTACTTCTCTACCTTTGCGAACAGCAAACTCCATAAGCATTCCGACACCGTCAATATCGATTGATTCAAACGGATCACGTTGTAAAATTTCCTGGTCGATGTAAGAAGGTAAGAACGAGCCCGAATCATCACGTGAAAGTCCGTAAGTCATCTGGGTTAAGTCATTCGTACCGAACGAAAAGAACTCAGCGCTCTTTGCAATTGCTCCTGCTGTAAGAGCAGCGCGCGGAATTTCAATCATAGTTCCTACGAGATAACTGAACTTAACTTTCTTTTCCTTCATTACCTGCTCAGCAGCTTTTCTTATTATTGCTTCCTGCAGTTTGAACTCGTTAACGTGACTGATAAGCGGCACCATAATTTCCGGTACAACTTTTATTCCTTCTTTATGTACTACGCAAGTCGCTTCGAAAATAGCGCGAGCCTGCATTTCAGTGATTTCAGGAAATGAAATTCCAAGTCTGCATCCGCGATGACCAAGCATAGGATTGAATTCATGCAGAGAGTTTATCTTATATTTTATTTCATCCACAGTGGTACCAATCATTACAGCCAGCTTTCTTATCTCAATCTCTGTATGAGGTAAGAATTCGTGAAGCGGGGGATCGAGTAATCTTATTGTTACAGGCCTCTGTTTCATTACTCTAAAAATTTCAACGAAGTCCAGTCTCTGATAGGGTAATAATTTTTCAAGCGCCTTTCTTCTTCCTTCTTCGCGGTAAGCAAGAATCATTTCCCTTACTGAGTCAATTCTATCTCCACCGAAGAACATATGTTCAGTTCTGCAAAGACCGATACCTTCTGCGCCGAACTCAACTGCATTTTCTGACTGGTCGGGCTGGTCAGCATTTGTTCTTATTCTCAGTCTTCTGTTCTTATCTACCCATGTCATGAATTTATCGTACACACCGAATATCTTTGAATCTTTCGGTTTAATTGTTTTATTGATTAATACCTGAAGAACTTCAGATGGTTTCGTTTCCAATTGTCCCACAATAACTTCACCCGTAGAACCATCGATAGAAATATAATCACCCTCTCTTACCAAATGTGTTTTGCCGTCAACCTTTAAAGTCTTTAGCAGATAATCTATTTCAAGCGGAGCGCATCCCGCAACACAAACTTTTCCCATCTGCCTAGCGACAAGAGCAGCATGTGAAGTCATTCCGCCGCGTGATGTTAAAATTCCTTCTGATGCAATCATACCGCGAATATCTTCCGGTGATGTTTCAATTCTAACGAGTATAATCTTCTCTCCGCGCGCTTTGGCATTAACAGCATCATACGAATTAAAATATACTTTTCCACATGCTGCTCCGGGCCCTGCGTTCAATCCCTTTGCAAGAAGCCTTCCGTTCTTTACGGCTTCATCTTTTTCTTTTATATCGAAAATAGGTCTGAGTAATTGATTCAATTGCTCGGGTTCAACTCTCATCACCGCTTCTTTTTCTTTGATGAGTTTTTCTCTTACCATATCCACTGCAATTTTTATAGCCGCGGGTCCGGTTCTTTTTCCAACTCTGCACTGAAGCATATATAAAACTTCTTCCTGAATAGTAAACTCTATATCCATCATATCGCGGTAATGGTGTTCAAGATTTTTTCTTACCTTTTCAAGCTGGTCATAAACTTTTTTATTTTCCTTTTTAAGTTGAACAATCGGCAGCGGAGTTCTTGTACCAGCAACAACGTCTTCACCCTGTGCATTCATTAAAAACTCGCCGTAGAATTCATTATCTCCATTGGAAGGATTTCTGGTAAATGCAACACCTGTACCGGATGTATCACCCATGTTGCCGAATACCATCGATTGCACGCTTACAGCTGTACCCCATTCAACAGGAATATTATTCAGTTTGCGATAAACTAAAGCTCTGTCATTCATCCATGATCTGAACACAGCCCCGACTGCTCCCCATAATTGTTCCATTGGGTCATCGGGAAAATCAAAGCCCGTACCTTTTTTAATAGCAGCTTTAAATTCTAAAACTAAATCCTGCAAATCTTCAGTGGTAAACTCGGTATCGTTTGTAAATCCTTTGGCGTGTTTTTTCTTTTCTATTATTTCTTCGAAAGGGTCAACCTGGTTTTTATCTGTAGGTTTTAAATCAAGCACAACATCTCCGTACATCTGCACAAATCTTCGGTAAGAATCATAGACAAATCTTGGATTCTTGGTTTTTTTAATCATCCCTTCAACAGTCTTATCATTCAATCCCAAATTCAAAATAGTATCCATCATTCCCGGCATCGAAGCTCTTGCTCCTGATCGGACAGAAACAAGGAGCGGATTTTTCACATCGCCGAACTTGCACCCCATCACCCTCTCAATCTTTTTCAACGAATCAAGCACCTGCGCTTTTAATTCCTTCGGATATTTTTTCGCGTGTTTATAATAATATGTGCAGACTTCTGTAGTGATTGTAAATCCTGCGGGAACGGGCAACTTTATGTTAACCATTTCTGCAAGATTTGCGCCTTTGCCTCCCAAGAGGTTTTTCATTTTTGCGTCGCCTTCGGCTTTACCACCGCCGAAGAAGTAAACGTATTTTTGCGGCATAATAATATTATTTAAATTGCTTGAATGTATTTAAGAACAAGAACGGTTTGTATTTCTATCGGTGCTTCAGATATTTGTAAGGTTATCCTAAAAGCCATTTGTTGAGAACTTTCCTTTGATCATCGTTCATGTTTTCGATTTCAGAAATTTCGTATTTCGGAATTGCAGGTGTGAGTGTAACTTTTATTTCCTTTATAAATCCTTTTCTGTTTATTAAAACCCTTACGTCGTCTCCTAGTTTATTCTCTTTTAAAATTTTCTCATATTCCTTTTCAATCCGTACGTCATTAATCGCAATAATTTCATCGCCGGTATTTAATCCCGCAGTATATCCGCTTCCGCCTTCATAGATTTTTGTAATTATAAGTTTGCCCGGGGGATTACTTGTTTCGATATCGAAAGTTAATAAATCTTTATTCGCATCCTTTGCTGTAAGTCCTGTATTTTTGAAGTAATCAAAGAGAGGAAGCTCATCAAGCCCCATTAAATATTTATTCCAAAAATCAGTTAAATCTTTTCCTGCAAGCTTTTCACAAATTTCTTTTACGCGTTCATTCGTAAATCCTTTTGCAGGATTCTTTTTGTAATCTTCCCATAAAGCTTTCAGTGCGTCATCTAAAGATTTTTCAGAATTACTTGACGTAATAATTTCTATATTAAGCATTAGTGCTACAAGAGCGCCTTTTGTATAATAAGATACTTGTGAGTTTTTTGAATTCTCATCCTGACGGTAAAATTTTATCCACGTATCGTAGCTCGATTCAAACAAAGTCTGGTTGAATCTCCCCTGAAATCTCATTATATCGTTTACTTCTTTCTCTATAAATTCATAGTACTCTTTGTTATCCAATACTCCGCATCTGCGAATGAAAATATTATCGTAAATACTTGTCCATCCTTCTGCAACCCATAAACCAAACGTGTGATTTTCGTTATCATAATCAAACGGACCTAATTCAAACGGTCTTATTCTTTTTACATTCCATAGGTGAAAGAACTCATGCGAGACTAGTCCTAAAAATTGCTTGTAAGATTTATCATCTTTAAAACTCCATCGCGGAAATTGCACTGCAAATGAATTCAAATGCTCAAGTCCGCCGCCGCCTTTTTCAACCAAATGGCAAATGTATGTGTAATGCTTATAAGGAATATCACCGAAGAAAGCTATCTGTGCCTCAGCAATTTTTTTGAAGTCGGTTATAAGTGTTTTGTCATCATAATTTGCTCTGCCGGTTAATGCTATGTAATGCTTTATGTTTTGTATTTCAAATTCCAAAACTTTTTGATTTCCGATTTCTATAGGGGAATCTGCAAGTATATCATAGTTATCTGCTTCGTATAAATTGTTTTCATCTTTTCCTGAAATTTTTTCTAATCCCGTTGAAATTGTCTTCCATGAAGAGTACGGATTAATTTGGACGGAACACTTTTCGCCTTCCATTCCTTTTGCAGACATGAATACATTCGAGCAGTTTATAAAAGCGTGCTCATCGTTTATCTCACTTGTGCGAACAGTAAGCTCGTTACAGTAAACTTTATATTTAACAGTAAACGATTTTTCGCCTTTGGTATTAACTTCCCAATGATTCTTTCTTGTTTTTTGTATGCTTAGTTTTTTATTGGAGGGGGAAACTCCTTCAACATTCTGAACCTGTCGCGCAAATTCACGAATCATGTACGAGCCCGGAGTCCAGACAGGCAGAAACAATGTTACAGTATCGGACTTAATATTATTAAACTGAATTTCAATCTCGCAGTAATGTGTCGCCGGATTGGCAAATGAGATTGAATAATTGATTGCGTAATTCGAGTTACTAGTCAATTGTGACAAGAGGTAATGTTTGAATGTTTTTACTAAAAGTAATTATATATCAAGAAAATTCTGTTCTTCTTCTTTGAAAATATCAAGAACTTCTTTGCTGGTTTCTGCTTTTACAAGTCTCTGTCTGAATTCATCTTTGTTCATCAACCTGGAAATTCTGCTGAGTAATTTTATGTGTGCATTTAGTAAATTTTCTTTTCCTACCAAGAGAAAAATAAATCTTACGGGTTCTAAATCAATCGATTCGAAATCAATAGGCTTTTTCAAAACAGCAAATGCAGCAGTTATTTCTGTAATCGCATCAGTTTTGCCATGGGGAATAGCAAACCCTTTGCCTACACCCGTAGAAACCAATTTTTCTCTTTCGAGAACGCAGCTGCGCACTTTCTCAAGGTCGGTTATTTTCCCCGAGTTGTTTGCAAGGTCGATTATTTTATTTATTGCGTCATTCTTATCTGCAACATCTAAATCGACCGATATAATATTCTCCGATAAAATTTCACTGATTTTCATTTTACATCTAAAAATTAAAATTTATAAATTATTCTTGTAGCTTTGAACTATTCCGATAAATAACTTTTTATTTTTTTCTTAAAATCCTGAATAAGCTTTTCTGTTTTTCCCTGTGAATCTGTTTCAATATTCAAATGAATTATATCTCTTGTCTTATCCGGTATGCAAAGAATCCAATCTGTTTTGTTCAGTGAAAGCAGAACACCATCTATCAAAATCTGTTCGTACTGAGTGTTATCCTCCATGAATTTCCTTATAACTTTCCCCTTGTCTTCCTTTGTGCACTCAATATTTTCTTTCATCATGAACAGCTTTTTCGTATCATCAAGAATATCGTGTACATTCGATTTTGTCTTTGCAAACAACTCAAGAATTTTGGCGATTGCAAACATTCCGTCAGTAGCGTAAAGGAACTCAGGGAATATAAATCCACCCTTAGTGCCACCAACAAATTTCACTTCTTTATCGTCGCATGCAGTCATCATGGCATAGTGGCTATCCTTTACTCTTACAACTTCGGTGCCGAACTCTTCGCATACTAAGTCAATTTCCCGTGTTGCTTGTATCGGTACGGCAATTTTTTTAGTTTCAGGGTTAACCATTAAAAACATTTTTGTCACCAGTACTAAGAATCTATCGCCGTCTATTCTATCGCCGTCATTATTCATTATCCATATTTTCTCGCCCCCGGAGTCAATCATGAATCCAAAATTGTAATTTAACGAGCGAACTACATAGGAGAATTGCTTGAAGGCAACATCAAACTCATCCTGAGTTCGTGTAATTTTATCCTTATCTAAGTGGGCAGAAAGGGAAACGGTTTCAATGTTAAACTCGCCGAGTATATCGGGGAATAATTCCGCCGTAATACCGTGACTGTAATCAAGAACTATTTTAAATCTTCTCTTTCTTATTGCTTCAACATCCAGACACTTTAAGAAGTGCTCTTTATATTTTTCAACTGTACGTTCCGAGTATTTTATAGAGCCTACCATGAAGAAATCAGCGCGCTGATACTCTTCACTGAAGTATAATTTTTCTATACCTTTAGTTTTACTGCTGGAGAGATCCCTTCCGTCTTTATCAAAAAATATTATATCTGTAGTAGCTTTATCGAATGGAGACTTTCTTACAAAAATTCCGCCTGAGCTTGCGCCGCCTTTTAATTCCTGACGAAGCAACGGAATAGAGGAAATTTGCAAGTCCCTTACTGTCAGTCCCGCAGACATAACGCCTGAAGAAATTGAACGCTTAATCATATTGGAAATGTCATCTATGTCCCGCGCTAATACAACTTTTTTATTCTCTCCTATGAAAGCGCCGTAAACTGAGCCGAGCTTTGATGCAAACTCAGGGTTCACCTGCAAGTTTGAAAGCCCCGATATTCTTGAATCAGTAAAGAGTTCGTTGAAGAATGTATCTTCATAAATTAAACTTCGTGTTACCTTTGCATTGTTATCAACTTTTTTCTTATCCCATATTTTAATGCTTGAGCTTATGAAAGCATTTTTCCCAATATCACAATTATCTCCCATGAAAACAAAATCATTTACTCTTGCGTTCTCGCCTATTCTGCAATTCTTTCCTATAACATCAAACAATATGCTTGCCTTTGATGCAACATAAACATTATCCCAGATAATTGAATTTTTTATGTTCGCTCCGGCTTCGACTGTTACATTTTTTCCAATAACACTGTTTTCAATAAATGCTTTGGGTGAAATGTTTGCAGTAACATCTATACAATTTCCTTTTGCATCCTTTACTTTTATGTAGTCAAGGTCGCCGCGCAATGCTTCAAGGTTTGCGTAGATATATTCTTCAAGGTTACCTACATCACGCCAGTAGCCCGTGCTTTTAAATCCGTAAAGCGGAATATTGATTTCTAATAAGTGCGGGAATAAATCTTTGGAGAAATCAAAATTTTCTCCTGCGGGAATATGATTGAAAATATCTTTTTTGAAATAATAAATTCCGGTGTTAATCGTATCTGAGAAAACTTCCGACGAGGAAGGTTTCTCTAAAAATCTTACTATCTTGCCCTCTTTATCTGTGAGTACAATTCCGAACTGCAACGGATTCTCTGCGCTGAAAAGTGAAAGCGTAGCAGTAGAATCTTTTGCTATGTGAAAATTATGGATATCGGTCAGATTAAAATCTGTAAGCACATCGCCGCTGATTACAAGGAAATCCTCAGTGATAAATTCTTCTGCAAGCTTTACTGCTCCGGCAGTGCCAAAGTCCTGGTCGGGCTTTACGTAACGGATACTCATTCCGTACTTAGAGCCGTCGCCCAATAAATTTTTTATATGATCGGCCTGGTAATAAAGCAAAACCGTAACGTCGTCAATCTTATGGTTTTTCAGCAAAGCCATAAGATGCTCCAGTATGGGAGTGTTTACAATCGGAACAACCGGTTTCGGCATATTATTGGTTAGCGGTCTCAGGCGTGTTCCAAAGCCGCCCGCCATTACTATAGCTTGCACTTAATATAATTAATAATTAGTAAAGAGTAATTAATAATTCAATCTGACTTTTTGGAAGTCCTAATGATTGAGTATAAAATTTTTGATATTTCCTTGTTATCTTTGAACATTGATTCGTACATTTTTACATCGATTAAATCTGTTTTTTCAAATAATCTCAACCAATATTCAGTTTCACGTGATTCTTTGTACGCTATTGATAGCTTATGAATAAAATCAGCTTTTGAAATTCCTCCTATAGCTTCTTCAACGTTTGCTCCTATAGATGTCCCGCATCTTAAAATCTGTTTTGATAAAACATATTCGTGTTTCTCTTTAGATAAATACTTGTAAAGATTAATTATTCTTACAGCAAAATCAAACGACTTCTCAACAATAACATTGTTATCTTTTTCCATAAAAAATAATTATTAATTATTCTTTATTAATTATTAATTGGGAAGTTTACTTCCCGTCGTTTTTTTTGTTAAAATCAAATTTCACATCGGGAGCTTTTTCGCTTCCTGCGGTTGATTTGAAGTAAGTCTTCTCTTTAAATCCGAAAATCTTCGCTGAGATTAAAGTCGGAAAAGTCTGTATAGAAGTATTGTACTCCTGAACTGCATCATTGAATTTTTTTCTTTCGACTGAAATCCTGTTCTCTGTTCCTTCAAGCTGCGATTGTAACTGTAAAAAATTTTCGTTTGCTTTTAAGTTAGGATAATTTTCAGAGACAACAAGTAATCGTGAAATCGCAGATGATAATTTATCCTGCGCGTCCTGAAACTTTTGCAATTTTTCGGGATTATCTAAGTCTTCTGCCTTTATCTGAACAGAGCCTACTCTGCTTCTTGCATCTGTAACTTCCGTCAATACATCTTTTTCAAAATCTGCGTATCCCTTTACAGTGTTTACTAAGTTTGGGATAAGGTCTGCGCGTCTTTGGTACTGGTTTTCAACCTGCGCCCATGCACTGTTCACTTTTTCCTGCTGCTGGACAAGAGAGTTATAACCGCATCCGTAAAAATTTGCAGAGAAGATAAACAGTGTTACTACGAATAATATATAATGGAATTTTTTAGTCATATTAAGTGTAATTTAGTTTAAAAATACGAGTAAGTCCTATGAAATACAATTCTGATTTTTTTAAGAAAAACCACTGTTTCTGCAAAATAATCCCCTCTAAACTAAGAACTTAAAATTATTTTTAAATTAGTTATCTTGAATTTATATGAATGTAGTGAAAGAATATAAATTAAAACTTATCCGTAAAGAAGAAATTTGCAAAGATACGTATGGATTGTATTTTGATATCAGTAATACGGGATTTCAATATCTTGCAGGACAGTTTACTACGGTTACAATTCCCGATTTGAACGAAGCCGACGGAAAAGGAAGCCAAAGGCATTTCTCAATTGCAAACGCCCCTTACCAAAATAATTTTATTGAGATAATTATAAGAAAATCCGGCTCGGATTTTTCTAGTTGTATTTTAAATCTTCCAATAGGTTCTGTTCTTTTATTTGAAGAGCCTCGCGGAGAAATACATATCGATAAAATTTCCGATAACACGGTATTCATAGCAGGCGGTACGGGTATTACTCCCATAAGAAGCATCCTTCAGGATTTCAGAAACAAGAATATTAATAAGAGAATTATTCTCTTTTATGCAAACCGCTCGATTGATTACGCCGCTTTTTTTGATGAGTTGAATAGCTTTGAAGATGAGAATACTAATTTTAGTTTCATTCCTATTTTAGAGGAAGAGAGTGATAATGTGATTACTGATATAGGTTATTTCTCTGAGAAGATTTTCAAATCCTACATAGATGATATTAATAAATATATTTATTACGTTACGGGTCCTCCTATAATGCTTAGCGAAGCAATAAAAGTTTTAGTGAATTGCGGAGTAGCGGATGAAAAGATTGTGATAGAGAATATATGATATCTTTGATCGTTATCAGTTATCCGCTGTTAGTTATCAGCTAGTCACGTGAGTTTCTTCCCCCTTTCTTTATAATGAGGGGGATAGGGGGATAGGGGGAGGTCTAAATGCACGAGTAATGTTCCGTCCCGAACAGAGGTTTAGGACGGAGTAGTTTTAACATCTATGCCATCATACAAATCATAAACATCTGTGTTCTAAAATCATAAAATGAAAACAACAATTATTACAGGAGCTTCATCAGGAATAGGACTTGAGTTCGCGCATATATTTGCAAAGCACGGCTCTGATTTAATACTCGTTGCTCGCTCATCAGATAAACTTGAAGCTCTTGCAAAAGAATTGGAGGAAGTCAATAAAATAAAAGTAAAAGTTATTGTAAAAGACTTAGCGGATAAAAATTCGCCACAGGAAATATTTAACGAACTTCAAAAAGAAAATATTGAAATAGGATATTTGATTAACAATGCAGGCTTTGGCGGATATGGGAGATTTTACGAGACTGACTGGAAGAAAGAAGAAGAAATGATTCAGGTAAACATCACAGCATTAGCGGAGCTAACAAAATTATTTATGCAGCAAATGGTGAAGCGAAACAGCGGGAGAATTCTGAACGTTGCCTCAACAGCCGCTTTCCAGCCCGGACCGTTAATGAGTGTTTACTACGCAAGCAAGGCATTCGTGCTATCACTCTCCGAGGCAACGGCTTACGAACTGAAAGACACCAATGTAACCGTAACGTGTTTATGCCCCGGACCGACGAAATCAAATTTTCATAACGTAGCTAAAATAAAAGCATCGAAACTTGCAAAAGGAATTAATGCCACTTCGTATGATGTGGCGCTATGCGGTTACGATGCAATGATGAAGGGAAAATTTGTTGCCATAGAGGGGTTTATGAATAAGCTCTTAGCTTTTGCCACAAGGTTCATACCGAGGAAATTTGTATTAAGAACGGTTTACAAAATTCAAGAGAACAGATAGTGTTTTTCTATCACCCTTTTTTCTCTACAACATAAGTCTTTGTAATTTTATCGTAAAGGTTTTGATTACGCTTATCAAACAAAATCCACCAATTAAGAATTAAAGAAATTCCCAGTATACTCTTTAAAAATTCCCGTACAATTCCCTGTGATGATTTATTATAATCGCTTCCATCAACTGAAGAAATTACTTTCAGTTTTAATATAGCATGACCTATATTTCCACAAAATTTTTTGTAAAAAAAAGCAGCTGCAGTAAAAGTTACAAAAAAGGATACAGCATAGTCCCAAGGACTTCTGAAAAAATCTATATCGCTTAAGCTATGAATTGGAGGTTGAGGCGGCCCGAACATGCCAAGAGAAAAAATAAAAAAGAAAGGAATACATAATGCGTATAACAACATTCCTCCTATAAGCGCAGCTCCAAGTCTTTGCCATCTTGATGCTAAATCGTAACCAAAGTATGTTTCCTCTTTTGTAATTTCTCGTACAGTTTCTTGTAAGGGAGTAATCACATTGAATAATTCTGCAATATCAATTGCTTTGCACCATGTTTTGGATTCCTCGGGGCAAATTTCCGTTGCTGCATATATTGGTAACGTTTTTAATTCACCCATGGTGTATGGTCCGGTCTTTTTATTATCTTTAAAGACAAAATACTTTTGTTCGCCTGTAATCACACTAAGCAGCTCTTTTACATGAATTGCCTTCTCCCATGTTTTAGAATCTTCCGAACAAATTTCTGTTGATTCATATATTGGTAAAATTTTTAAGTCGTTTACAGTATATGGTCCGGACTTTTTATTATTCTTAAATACAAAATATTTCTTTTCAACAATAATTTCGTTCTGAATATTTTTTTCAGAATAAATATTAAACAATACTTCTGCGAGCTCGGGAAACTCTGCTGCGGTTAGCCACTTATCTGCGTCATACGACCATATTTGTGTGTCCCTTTGTACGCCCCGCATTTTAAGTTCTTCTGCGGTATAAGGGCCGATTTTTTTGCCGTACTTAAAAATGTAGTATTCTTTCATATTTCTATAAATCTTTTTTTCTTACAACGTAAGTTTTCGTAATTTTATCATAAAGATTTTGTCTGTCTCTATCCCATAGAAGCCATATATCAGGAATAATAAATTGTCCCAGTAAATATTTTAAAGCTTCCCTGATAAGTCCTTTAGTTAATTTGTTGTAATCGCTCCCGTTTTCTGCTGATATTACTTTTATACCCATTACTTTGTGCCCAAACGTTCCACAGTATCGGGGATAAAAGAGTGCCCTGAATCCAAGAGATACAGCTAATCCCACTAAAGCTAAAATCAAAAACAACACCATGAAAACAAATACAGATTCTTCGGGATCGGAGTTAGGGGAGGAAGTTTTTGAATATAAATAAATATAGGCGGGTGAAGCGATAATCATGTATATAAGTACTTGAATGAACGCAGTTATAAAATCACCCATAAAACGCTGCCCGAGACTTGCAAGTGTATAACCAAAGTAAGTATTAACTGTACTTATACTATCGCTTACATATCCGGGTGGAGTTTCGCGAATTATATGTCTTAGCTCCTGAATATCTTCTGCTCTTACCCAATTATCCTCATCATCTGACCAAATATCTGAGTCGTAATATATACCAATATTTTTAAGCTGGTAAACTGAGTATGGTCCTGTTTTTTTACTATTCTTTAAAAGATAAAACCCTTTTTCTCCGGGTCCCAGTGGAATTGGAATTTCTTCTTTTGAATCTTTCTTCTGTGTATAATTTTTATCATCAGTCTGTGAATCATCTTCAAGTTCAGACTCTGTATCCGAGCTTATATATTCATCACCATATCCGTGTACTTTTAATATGTGCCTTAACTCAGGAAAATTTTCTGCGTTATACCAATCCTCCTGCTCAATATCCCACACCTGAGTTTTTCTGTAAATATTTTTTTCCTTTAATTCATAAATTGAAAAAGGACCGGTTCTTTTACCGTTCACTAAAATGTAATAATCTTTCATAGGGGAAAAATTAAATTAAAATTTTTACTAAATACAAACCTGCTTTTTATGAGATAGTATTTTTCCAACGAGGAAAACTAAATTTCGGAAAATATATAAATTAGTTTTAATTAATCCAACATATTTAATTATGGTACTCCTTTATGGCGTGAAGAAATAAAAAAATATTTTCAGGCACACAACTTGCACAACATCAGTATGCTTACCTATGGAGAAGATAGTTAAGCAGTTTGTACCTATAAACTGCTTCCCCGCATTTCCTACGCGGGGAAGCTCTTTTTATTCAAAAACGTTAAAAAACCTCAGATTAACCCAATAAACCCCCTCTCCGCAGGTTGTTTTTGTACGCGGGGAGGTGTTATTGTGTGATGTTTTAATACAATTTTTTTATCATAATGTTATCATGAAATACAGCACCTCTGACTTCTACGACATCTTCACGAATTTTTATAAATCCATATTTCTCGAAAAATCCGCGTGCAGTAATGCTTACAATAGAATTTAATTCTGTAATTCCATTTTTTTGCGCGTAATTTTCGAGTTCAGTTAAAAGCGCTTTTGCAACTCCGCATCTCTGGTAATCTTTATGAACGTACATAAAATCCAGATAACCGTTATCTTCCAATGAAGCAAAGCCTGCAATCACATTATCAATCATTGCCACAATAAAATACTGCTCAATAATCTTATCGGCGAAAGTTCTCCGGTCACTTGTAACCGTTTCAGCTTCAGTGAAAGGTTTTATCCATGCCCTTATCTGATTCTCATTGTAATCTTTTGCGTTCACAGTTGTTACTGTCTCATAGTACAACTTTTTTATTTCATCAATATCTTCAGAGGCAGCGCACCTTATATTTATTTTACTCATAATAATTTCTCCATCCACGTATTACATCCGCAATGCCCTGTATTTCCTAACGGTTTATCTATGAAAAGAAAACCTGATTTTAAATAAAGTCTTCTTGCTTCCACCATATCATCCAGTGTTTCAAGATAGATTTTTTCATACTTAAAATTTTTTGCAGCTTCGAGAGAAAGCTCCATTAATTTTTTTCCTATTCCTTTGCCTCTCGCTTCATTTATCAAAAACATTCTTTGAAGCTCGCAGATATTTTCAGTTGTTCCGTCTAATTGATTTACACCTGCACCGCCTAAGATTTTCCCGGCTTCTTCTGCTATATAATACACAGCTCTCTCCTTTTGAAAATTTTCATACATTGTATTTACGGTGGGGTCGCCAAGAATTGTTGTTCCAGAGTCAACTTTAAACTCAGACATAATTTTTTCTATTATATCTTTAATTATTTTGTTATCGGAGGGGAGGATTTTCCTGTACTCTATCATATTTAGAATATAAAAAATTTTACAACAATATTAAGTTGTAAATTATGAAGTTCTTTATTTCCATATCTCATTAAATCCATTTTTACTATTTTACTTCATGCACTTCTTCCAAAAGGAAATTACTCTAAAAGAATTCAAACGCGGGTTTCATTTAATTACTTCCGAAATTCTTTCCAGTATTCCTGAAATAAAAAATATTAAAACAGGGATGTGCAATGTTTTCATTCAGCATACATCGGCCGGACTTACAATAAACGAAAACGCTGACCCGACTGTACGAAAAGATTTTGAATCGCACTTTAATAAAATGGTGCCGGAAGATATGCCGTACTATCAACACGATTACGAAGGCAGCGACGATATGCCTGCGCACTTGAAGGCATCTTTATTGGGTTCTTCAATAAATATTCCTATTACTGATGGTGATTTTAATCTCGGCACATGGCAGGGAATTTATCTCTGCGAGCACAGAGACCACGGTGGAAGAAGAAAAATTGTAATAACGCTCTGGGGCAATTAACAATTATCAAATAACAATTAACAGAAGTAACAGTAAAAAACAAACAACTATCAACGAATAACAACCATGAAAAAGATTGCATTAATATTTTTATTTCTGGCATCTATAACATACGGGCAGAATACTTTCTTTCAGATTGTTGAAAGCGTGCCGAAAGAAACTACTATGGAAAAATCCCGTCTTCCGCGCACACAAGCTGTATGGTTGGATATGATTAAAAATTCTAAGAGCACGCTTGATATAGGGATGTTTTATTTTGCCGATAAAAAAGGTGAAGCTCTTGAACCTGTAATGGATGCAATTAAAAATGCAGCTAATCGCGGTGTAACAGTAAGAGTTTTAGTTGATTCTTCTTTTGCAGCGGGCTCCGATAAATCAGTTGATGAGTTAGCGGGGATATATAATATTACCATTGCTAAAATTTCGTTTAAAAATTCCGGCGGTGGAATAATGCATGCAAAGTATATGATTGCCGATGGAAGAGATTTGTATACAGGAAGCGCAAATATGGACTGGCGTGCCCTTGACCACATTCACGAGCTAGGCATAAGAGTAAAAAACAAAAAACTTGCAAAAAATTTCGAGGCAATTTTTAATTACGACTGGAATAACTCTGATGTAGGAAGAAACGCTATAAATCAAAATTCTATTTCTTTCGAGGAAATTCTTAATGTATATAACGAGTTATCTATCAAAACAAAAAATTATGGTGGAATAACTTTATTTCCGTGTTTCTCTCCCATAGGAAAAGTACCGGAAGGGTTTAGCAATGAACTAGAAGAGCTTGTGAATATTATAAATAATGCAAAACATAGCCTTCACATCCAAATGTATTCATATAATACCCGCGATGAATTTACAGATATAGATAAAGCTTTAAGAAATGCAGCAGAGCGCGGAGTGAGGATAAAAATCATTTTTTCTAACTGGGCAATCCGCAAGGGCTCTACAGAGGTTATTCAGGATTTAACAAAGGTGCCGAATATAGAGGTAAAATTTTCTGTTATTCCCGAGCACTCAAGCGGATTTATTCCTTTCGCGCGGGTTGAGCATTGTAAATATTTTGTAGCGGATAACAATATTAGCTGGGTAAGCTCGGCTAACTGGGAGCGCGGATATTTTTACGGCTCAAGAAATGCAACGCTCGTGATAAACAATAAGAACGTGAATAAAACGCTTAAGAAAGTATTTATGGCTGATTGGAAATCGCAATATACCGAGGCGGTCGATGCCAATAAAACTTATGAATCTGTAAAACGAAATTAGTTCATTTTATTAAATAATAGAAAGGTTTTTCTGAGTACAATAACTTACAAAGAAGAAAAAGATATTTCTTCAGAAGACTTAATGTCTTTGTATGACGACGCAGGCTGGGGCGCATACACACACGATGCAGTTAATCTGTGCAAAGCTATTAAAAATTCTTTTTACGTTCTATCAGCATGGGATGGCGACCATCTTATCGGATTGGTTCGTATTATAGGAGACGGAGTAACGGTTTCTTACATACAGGATATTCTTGTAAAGAAGAAATATAAAAGAAGAAAAATTGGCTCAAAGCTTCTTAATAAAACTCTTGACCGCTTTAAAGAAATAAGGCAGACAGTTTTGCTGACTGACAATAAAGAAGAGACAGTCGGATTTTATGGCGCGATGGGTTTTGAAGACTGCAAAGAGATGGGACTAATTTCATTCGTAAGAATTAATAGATAATTTTATTTTAAACAAATATGGAAAGAAAACTATTCTCTTCCGGTTCAATATGGGAAGAAAAATTCGGATACTCCCGCGCGGTTAAAGTAGGAAACATGATTTTTGTTGCAGGTACAACCTCAACAGATGAGAACAGCGAAGTAATGTTTCCCGGCGAGGTATATAACCAAACTGTTCAGATAATTAAAAAAATTGAAAAAGTTCTTGAGCAGGCAGGAAGTTCATTGAAAGATGTTGTAAGACTTACAATGTATGTTACAGATATTTCGCAAGGTATGGAAG
>JBBRQV010000056.1:0-18224 GCA_038225955.1 Ignavibacteria bacterium
ATTTTCAGGAACGGTATTGCGGAAAGAGTCGTTATAATTTCTAAATATGAAAATCCCAAATGAAAAAATCAAAATTTTTCATCTCATTAGTCTTATTATTTCTAATTTCATCAGTTTCACTTTTTTATGCTTTCTCAAATAATAAACATCCCTACGAAATCAGTAACTTGAAAGATGTTAAAGGAAAGTGGATTAACTCCGATAAGGATATTATGCTTTCAGATTTAAACGGGAAAGTTGTACTGATTGAGTTCTGGACATTCGGATGCTATAATTGCAAAAATACTTTACCCTATGTGAAGGATTGGTACTCGAAATATAAATCGGATAAGTTTGAAACTATTGGTATTCACTGCCCGGAGTTTGACAGAGAAAAGAAATTTGATAATGTGAAAGCTGCTGTTGAAGAGCTTGGAATTAAATATCCCGTGCTTATAGATAATGAATTTACAATCTGGGATAAGTATGGAGTAGATGCATGGCCGACTATTATAATTCTTGATAAAAAAGGAAACGTAAGATATACAAAGGTAGGGGAAGGTGATTATAATAAAACGGAAGCGAAGATTAAAGAATTGATGGCAGAAAATTAATTTTCTTTTTCTATTACATTGTTGAAGAATTCAAGTTTCCTTCTATAGTATTCTCTGGTAGTAAGTCCGTTTAAGTTTTCTTTTAATATTCTATATTGCTCTAAAGTTTCGGGATGACTATTCAAGATTGCATAAAATTTTTTCCCTTCGAGGTAGGCCTTACTTTCTTCGTTAAACAAAAATATTTCTATCTTCTTTCCGTCTTCAATAGTATTAAATCGCGCTCTCTCCATAGGATAGTGGCCTCGTTGAGTCCCATATAATTCAGATAGGAGAATTAACATATTATTAAACTCTTTGGGTGGAACAGGTATATGTATATCAATTTCATCCTGACCTGAGATGCCAAGCCTGCTCGCGCCACGGTGCTCAATCTTTTGTTCCTCACCTAATTTAGATTGTATTAAAGATTTGACCTTCTCAAATTTAGCGTCACAACTTGCATCAAAAGGTACAATGGAAATGATTGATTCATCAGATAAATTCTGAATCCATTTTTCCTGTTTTTCAGTAAGCATTGGAATTTAAAATTAGGATTTCTTATTCTTCTTTAGGATAATAAGAGTGATGTCATCGTACTGAGGCATTCCTTTTGTGAATACATCAATAGAGTTTGTGATTTCGCCTAGAATTGTTTTTGAAGTTTCACCGCGGATATTTTTTACGAACGTAATTAAATTCTCATCGCCATATTCTTCGTTAAGATTATTCTGCGCTTCGGTTACACCGTCAGTATAGAAAATCAAAACATCATCTTCATCAAGCTGAACAGACCCTTTCTCGTAGATTACTCCTGTATCCATAATGCCAATCATAAACCCGCCTTTATCTAACAGCGTGACTTCCTCACCATGCTTTAAAACGAAGGGGGGATTGTGCCCTGCATTTATGTACTCAAATACGTGAGTATTTATATCAAGAATGCCCCAGAAGAATGTAATAAATTTTTCCGGCGGAGTGTTCTCATAAATGAGTTCGTTTATTTTTCCTGTTACATTTTCCAGATCAAAGGTATCCTCAGCATATAATTTCAAATATGAATGCACTGCAGATTGTATATTCGACATCAGCAGCGATGCAGGAGTACCTTTACCCGATACATCGGCAATTATAAGCGCAACTTTGTTTTGATTTAGTTTTATTACATCAAAATAATCTCCGCCGATATGAAGCGCGGGAATATTTGTTGCAGTAATATCGTAATCAAGCACATCAGGAATTTTCTTGGGCAGCAGTGCAATCTGTATTTCACGCGCAATGCGAAGCTCGCTTTCAATTTTTTTCTTATCAAGAAACTCATCGAAGAGCATTGAGTTTTCAATCGAAAGCACGGAAAGATTTACGATTGATTCAAGGAATTCTAAATCACTTTCACTGTATGGCTTCTGTGTTAGCTTCTTACCAAGTATAATTATATTATCAGTTTTTCCTTCGTTTACAGTCGGGATTATGAGTTCGTAATTCTTTTTATGTAAGCTATCAAGAAATACATTACCGTTCTCTTGCTTTAGCATATAAGGCTTGTTAATCGTGTTCAGAATCTCAACATCAAAATCTTCAAGATTCACGTTCCTATTTTCTTTCATCAGATAAAGTTTATCCTCTTTATCTTTTGAAATTATTGCATAATCTCTTATTCCAAAGTTTCCGAGCAAAGAAAAATTCAGAAGCTTCAGAATATTTTCTTTATTTAAAATATTGGAGTTGAATTCCTTGCTCAGTTCAAACAGCGATTTCAACTGTTGAATCTTTGAGCTAAGGTTTTGATTCAGCGCTTTTATCTCTGTAAATTTTATTGTGTTTTCAATTGCAGATGCAGAGATGTTTAGCATTGTTTCAATGAAAACAATTTCGCTTTTGCTTAGTTCTGAAGTATTTGCGCCAAGTTTATCACCAAGGCATAGTACGCCGAGTAATTTATTCTGAAAATAAATTTTGAAAAAATATTTTAAACCATAATCTTTTAATGTATGGCAGGTTTCCAAATCGTTAGCATGGAAAAAAGGAATTTTCGGGAAGACTAAATCAAGCTCTGTAGGAATACTTTTTAAATCGATGCCTCTGCTTGTTATGGGCAGATAAATATCGTTAACATTCACAAAATCTTTTTTAATAAGAACAAGTGTCTTGGAGACAAGCATTTTACCCATGATACTCAAAAGAATATTACGGAAAATGAAATCAAGGTCAAGATTGCCATTGAGAGTCTGTGAAAACTCTATCAGCGAATTTAACTCAAGCTGTTTTTGTTCTGATTCTGTTCGGGACATTTAAGAGAGAGTCTTAAAATTATCGGAATAATATTGTGCCTTTGAACTGCTTTGCGCCTGCAGGGAAAGATGATGGTTTATCTATGGATTTTATAAGTATTAACGAATTGACATCAGGATTTTTATGCTGAGCAATAATTTTGCTCATGAACTTTTTCATAATTGGAATTCCAAGTCCGCCTACACGGAAATTTTTGAAGTATTCACCCATATCAGGATTTGAAGAATCGTTCGGATCGAATGTATTACCGCTTTTATAATTGAAAGTGATTTTGATCTGATTGTTTTCAGTCTCAACTTCTATTTCAATTGTGTTAGCTTCATTATATTTATGCGCATGCTTAATAATATTGGTGCAAGCCTCGTCAACGGAGAGTACTATCTGGTTTATGGTAGCCTGGTCGAGCCCACTCTGCCCGGCGCTGTCTTCCACAAACTTTCGCACTGTTGAAAGGTTTTTAGTAGAACTTGAAATCAATATTTTTTCATTATCGCTCAATAGTATCCTAGTTGTTGCTGAATTTTTCTACTGCAGTATTTTCTTCGTTGTAAATCTCGAACAAAATCGGAAATCCGAGCATATCAAAGATATTGAATATCTTTTCACTCATTTCACAAAGCTTTATATCCCCTTTATTATTGCGTGTATTTTCTATGTAAGCCATAAATACTCCCAGACCGGCGCTGCTAATGTATGTCAGCCGCTTGAAATTCACTATAATCTTAAACTTGTTTGAAGCCAATAGTGTTTCAAGTTCCTTTTCCAGCTCTACTGAAGTATGGGCATCGAGGAACCCTTCCAGGTTTAGAATTTCGATGTCTCCCGAACTTTTCTTAGTAATGCTAAATTCTTCCATTTTAGAAATTAATTTTAAGCAAAATCATAAAAAATATTATCAAAATAAATGTAAATAATAAAGATTGCTATTCATTATATACTTTCATCTAACCAACTTTTGCGTTAATAAGCTATAGCTTCGTAACGATAGTGCCCGTCAAATGTAAATAATAAAGATTTCTAATCTTTACACTCTTTTGTTTCAACTTAGTTCCAATGAGGTTTCGAGGGATGAAACTTAGAGTTGGAGAGTAATCATTTTGCCCTTACCTAGCGGATATGTTTCTCCATAGAATGTAATTCGTAAAAATTGTATATTTGTTTCAAAATATGCTCAAAATTAACAGACTAAATGCTTAAATCGCGGAAAATTATTGGAGTTTTATCGGGCACATCTGTGGATTCTATCGATTGTGTTTTGGTAAATGTAAGTGGCTTTGGCGCTAAAACAAAAATTGAAGTTAAAGAATTTTATTCGAAGAGATACCCTAGTGAACTTAAAAAGCTAATACTTAAAAATTCTCATATTAAGAGCAGCAATGTTGAAGAAATCTGCCTTTTGAATTTTATTATCGGCAAGGCATTTGCCGGAGCGGTTTTGGAGTTTCTCAAAAAAAAGAAAATAAATTCCTCTTCAATTGCGTTTATCGGCTCGCATGGGCAGACAATCTTCCACATTCCTCAGGAGAAGAGTATTGGCGGGATAAAATCCAAATCTACTTTACAAATTGGCGACCCCTCTGTAATTGCTGCATTGACGGGTATTACCACAATTGGTGATTTTAGAGTTTCTGATATGGCTATGAACGGAAACGGAGCGCCTTTCGCTCCTTATCTTGATTACATTCTTTTTGGGAGTACAAAAAAGGACATCGCTCTTTTAAATATAGGCGGAATCGGTAATGTTACCATTCTGAAAAAAGGCTGTAAGAAAAACGAGGTGTTGGCATTCGATACCGGCGCAGGAAATATGATGATTGATGCTTTAATGAAGAAGTTTTATAAAAAGGATTTCGATAAGAACGGAAAAATTGCCGAAAGCGGAAAGCTGAATATTTCGCTCTTTAATAAGTTTAAGAACAAAGATAAATATTATTCACAAAAGCCTCCGAAGGCAACAGGACGTGAATACTACGGCGAAGATTTTGTAAATTATATTTTAAAAAATTCCAAAGGAATACCAAAGCAGGATATTATAAGAACGGTTACTGAGTTCACGGCGTTTACAATTTGTTATAATATTAATAAGTTCATGCCGAAAGGATGTGAGCTAATTGAAGAGCTTCATATCAGCGGCGGCGGAGCGGAAAATAAATTTTTAGTTGAGTCGATTAATTCACACATGCCGGGAACAAAGATATTAAAATTAGATTCAAAAGGAATAACAGCAAAGAATAAAGAAGCGGTTTTGTTCGCAATTCTTGCAAACGAAACATATAACGGAATGACTTCAAATCTGCCAAGCGTTACAGGTGCTAAGAGGGAAGTTATTCAGGGAAAGATTTGTTTAGCATAATTAATGACTGAGAATAAAAAAGATAAAGTTGCAATTGTTACAGGCGGAACGGGAGCGCTCGGAAGAGTTGTTACGCACACTCTCGCAGAGCAGGGAATAAAAGTTTACATCCCGACTCTTACGATGGATGAGTTCAACCACGTTTTCGATAATTCTTCTTCTGCAGACGAAGGCGAATTCAAGCTAAGGAAAATTTTCGGATTCGATTGTAATGCTACAGATGAAAATTCTGTTAAAGACTTTGTTGATGCAGTTGAGATTCAGGAAAGAGGAAACATAGATTATTTAATTAATACTGTTGGCGGTATTCACGCGCCCGTAAGCATAGGTGATTTAGATACGGCAACATTCGATAAGATGTTTGCATTCAATTTCAAATCAACTTTCTTTTTTACTAGAGAGTGTCTGAAAATAATGAAGAGAAATAATTTCGGAAGGATTGTTTCCATAGGCGCAATTGCCGGAATGAATCCGGAAGCAACACGCTTTCCTTATTCCTATTCAAAATCGGGAGTAAACTGGCTTATGGATACAGTCGCTGAGGAGTATAAAGATTTCAACATAAGAGCTAATACAGTAATGCCGGGCATTATGGATACACCTGCAAATCGTGAATGGGGAAGTGAAGAAGATATAAAAAAATGGGTGAAGCCCGAAGAAGTTGCTGATGCAATTTCGTTTTTAATTTCAGATAAAGGAAATTCAATAAGAAACTCTACAATAAAAGTTTTTGGTAATTATTAATTTTTTAACAAACAATGGCAGATAAAGAATTAAAAATTGTTGTAACAGGGGGAGCAGGATTTCTTGGCTACCATATAAACCTGAAAATAAATCAAATTACTCAATACAAAAATACAACATTCTTTGATATAGCACCCTTTGAAGAAGGTGATTACAACAAAGAGATAAATATGGTTTACGGTGATGTTCGTGATGCAAAGCAGATGGACGAAATGATGAAAGACGCAGATGTTGTAATCCATTGTGCAGCGGCTCTTCCACTATGGAAAAAGAAAGATATTTATGAAACGAACGTAGGCGGTACAAGAAAAGTTTGTGAAGCAGCTCTTAAAAATAAAGTTGGCAGAATGGTTTTCATTTCTTCCACTTCTGTTTACGGAGTTCCTGATGTTCATCCTTTGTATGAGCATCATCCAAGAGTTGGTGTTGGTCCTTACGGAATCAGCAAAATCCAAGGAGAAGAAATCTGCGAAGAGTACAGAGCAAAAGGATTACCGATTGCTATACTAAGACCAAAGAGCTTTATCGGAACTGCAAGACTTGGTGTATTCCAAATTTTGTATGATTGGATTGAGTCAGGAGTGAAAATTCCTATCATCGGAAACGGAAAGAACCGTTATCAATTATTTGAAGTTGAAGATTTAGTTGATGCTATTTTATTATGCGCAACTTTACCGCTTGAAAAAATTAACGATACATTCAACGTTGGCGCAAAAGATTTTAAAACGGTTCGCGAAGATGTAGGCGCAATGTGTGAGTATGCAGGAACAGGTTCACGAGTTATGGGGACACCTGCTAAACCTATCAAAGCAGCGCTGAGAGTTTTTGAGTTAATGAATTTATCACCACTATATAAATGGATTTACGGAACAGCCAATACAGATTCATTCGTCTCGATTGAAAAAGCCCAAAAGCAGCTTGGCTGGGATCCTAAGTTTTCAAATTCAGAAGCACTAATTCGTTCTTACAAATGGTATCTTGCAAACAAACACACTATACAGCAAGGGACGGGAGTTACACACAGAATTGCCTGGAAGCAGGGAGTTCTGGGATTATTTAAAAAACTTTTATAAGAAAAAAAATAAATGCAAACATATCTAACAAAAATGCACAAAAAATTCATACTCGATGTGAATCCTTCGACAGGCGCATTAATAGAAAAAATAAAATGTTCTTCATCAGGTGAAATTGCTTCGGCAGTAAAGCTTGCTCACAAAGCTTATAAAGTATGGAGCAATACTCCTTTGAAAAAAAGAATCGCATTGATGAAGCTTGTTGCAAAAGATTTAGCAAAAGCAAAGGACAGAATCGGAAGAATTATTTCAGATGAAATGGGTAAGCCATTGAAATCAGCTATCGGCGAAGTAGCCGGTACAGCTTACGCAATCGAAGAAAATATTCTGATGGCAGAAAAAGCTTATGATGTTGAAATGCTGAAAGAAGAAAATACAATAACTGAACTTCATAGAATGCCTCTTGGAGTAGTTGCAGTCATTACTCCGTGGAATTTCCCTGTAGGAATGCCTGAGTCGCTTTTATCTCCTGCTTTATTAGCAGGTAATACGGTTGTGTTCAAGCCTTCTGAAAATACTCCATTAGCAGGAAAAGCTATATATGAAATTTATAATAATCATCTTCCGAAAGGCGCAATAAATTTATTACAAGGTGCCGAAGAAGTTGGTGAGATTTTAATCAATTCAGATATTGAAATGGTTGCATTTGTAGGTTCGCAGGCAGTCGGCAAAAGAATAATGTCAGCATGCGCGAAGAATCTTAACAGATTGGTTCTTGAGCTTGGTGGAAAAGACCCGATGATTATTTTAAAAGATGCGGATTTAGAAAGAGCTGCAAAGTATGCAGTTAATGGATCGTTAAGAAATTCAGGTCAGGTATGTGTTTCGGTTGAAAGAATTTATGTTGAAGATAAAGTTGCAGATAAATTTGAAAAATTAGTTCTTGAAAATTTAAAGAATTGGAAAGTCGGAAAAAGCACTGATGATGTTGATATGGGACCAATGGTAAATGAATCACAAAGAACTCACGTGATGACACAGATTGATGAAGCCAGAAGAAAGGGCGCAAAGCTTTTACACGGTGGAAGTAAAATTGAAGGTGACGGATTTTTTATGGAGCCTACAGTTTTAACCAATCTCTCCGAGAAGCATGACATCATGGTAAGAGAAACTTTCGGTCCAGTTGTTTGTATTCAGAAAGTTAAGAATGCAGAGGAAGCAATTGAGAAAGCAAATAACTCAAGCTTCGGACTTGGCGCTACTGTGTGGACTAAGAATCAGAATAAAGGAAAAGAAATCGCAAGACAGATTGAATCAGGTATGGTTGGTGTAAATCAGGGAATCGGTGGAGTGTCCGGAACACCGTGGGTTGGAATAAAACAAAGCGGCTTCGGTTATCTTGGCTCGATTGACGGATTAAGACAATTTACAGTCCCGAAAAAAATCTCCTATAAGAATTAAGAAATTAAATTATATCTCAAATAAAAAACCCGCTTGAAGCGGGTTTTTTATTTTTACTCTATTTAACTTGCCTTAGGCAGCGAGTGTAATAACTCTTTTACTTTATCTGCCAGCCACTCTTTTTCTGCTGTATAAGTAGATTTTATAATCTCTTCGTAGCTTAGCCTTTCACTCGGATTAGTTTTCATCCGCACAAGTTTTTTCAAATAAGACAGAAAATTATTAATAGCCTTATTCATTGCATTCGGAATGTTATCATTCCTTTTCTGAAATTGTTTTATACTTTCTATTATAGAAGAAATTTCTTTAAGATAATTCAGCTCATAGTAAAGTTTGCAAAGAAGAAGTTTTGAATTTATATAGTAGAAATAATTTATATATTTTACTTTTCCTAATGCAAAGAGAGCTTTATCAAAGTCTCTGCGGGCAAAAAGAATTCTGGATAGCGTAAGATAAACGGTTGAATCTTTTAATTCTTCCGGGAATTTATCCTTATACTTATTAAGGAAATTTTCAACCCATTGAACTGCATTAAGCTTTAAAGATAGATTTACAACAGTAAGGAAATTATTTGCATTAACTTTTCTTCCTAAGAAGAGAATATCTTTATCATCTAAGTAAGAATTTATTCTCAATATATCGTTAAGCGCTTCGTTACTTCCGTTCCAATATAATTTCACACAGTAATTGTTCATATTCATCAGGAAGAACCTTATGCTTTGTTTATCTAGCTGGTCAATGTGCTCCTCTATAAATTGTTTCATTTCATTGAAGTCAGATGTTGTTTCATCATCAGAGGTCATTCTGAAATTAAGGTAGTGCAGATAAACAACAGGATGCTGCTCTTTTATTTCTGCTTTAGATTTTTCGATAAATTTTATAACATCGTCAAAACCCCAGTTTCTTTGGCTAAAGTTTTTATTCGAATTATTTTTTACGTAGCTTGAAAGATAATTTATATTCAGTTTACTGATAATAAATTTATAATTTTGCGATTCTTCAAGTTTTGTTATTAATGCTTCGTATTCAGGTGAAATCGAATCGGCATGATATGAAAGCATTTGCGCATACAGGTTGACCATATCCTGATAATATTTCTCGTTCATTTTGATGCCGAGTGTCTTCTCTTTCAGAATTATCTGCTTTAAACTTTCAAAAGATTTTGTAATATTCCTATCTTTAAAGGCATTGAGCAAAATTATATTAGTATTAACCTTGTTGTTTTCAAGCTCAAGAATGATAAGATATTGCTCAACAAGTTTTGTGAAGTTTGATAAAAGTTTTCTTGACTTCACATCATCAAACTTTTCTTTAGGGAAGATTTGTTTGAAAATATCTTCCTGCGCCATCATTCCCGTAGTGAGAAGATGATAGTTATCTTTGAAGATATAAAAAAGTTTTAGAATATTTTGATTCTTGTTAAAGAATGGGGAAAGAAGAAATTCTTCAAGATTACGAAATTCAATCTTCGTGAGTTTCAGTAATATTTCGGCAAGCTTAGTATCTTTCATAGCCTTTGAGAAAAATTTTAAAAATGTTGACCGTGGGGGGACATTTTTACTTCCTTAGCCTAATATAGTTATTTTTTGCTAAAAAGAGAATATTTTTTTTCTTCTTATATTTTTTTTGACTTTTGTGAGGTATTATTTCCCCGAATGATTATTTGAATTATTATTTAATTAAAATTATAATAAATTCCGCTATGGAACATTCCGGTATAGAATTTTGGAACTGTCAGGGGGTTCCCGTGATTTACAGAATTAATACCCCTGATTATTATTTCCTTTCTGCATGCGTTTCTTTTTTAAAAGATTCAGTGGAAATATACCCTTTCCCTGAATTTTTTAAGAACGGAGAAAAAATCTCTCAGGATGATTTTAAGCTGCTTGTAAAACAGACGTGGGAAAATCAAGGATTGGAATTCTCCGATGAAAAATTGGACACCTTGCTTGTAAATAACAGTGAGTTTAAATCAGAAGTGTAACTTTAAAAAATTCTTATCCCGCTAAAGTAAAAGAAAAGAATAATTATAAGTGTTATAAAAAATGATTGAAGTGTTCTTTTCTCTGATACAAATCCGGCCTTAAAATTTATTCCTAATTTAGAATTAATCTCTTCCGGAACATTACCAAACGACGGCATAAATCTGTTTACCGAGTTATAATACTTTTCAAACACACCTTTAAATTTTCCGCGTAAAAAATCTTCTTCTGATAAAATAATGCAGTAGTATTGAAATAAAAAATAGAAGAGAGCAAAAATTTGCAGATAAGGAAATAATGCATTGCTCATCACGCCCATACCAAGATAAATAAAAATGTTCCCCCAGTAAAGTGGGTTGCGGACGATTCCATAAGGTCCTTGTGTAACAAGATACGTTCCGCCTACGCCCGAGGTAACGCGCGTTTCACTTCCTGCATACGATACTGCCCAAAGTCTAATAAGTTCACCGCAGACTGCAATTAATAATCCTACAAGAATTGAAGTAGTCGTCGGTTTAATAAATAGTACCATCATTAAAACTAATGGCAGCGGTGTATAGCTTCTGTACTTAAAAAATATATTTCCTATTTTTCTGTAATCCATTTTGATGATTGTAGAGACGCAATATTTTGGGTCTGAAAATTAGGAGACACAATATATTGTGTCTCTACAGATACGGAATTATCCCCCTAAAAAAACATCTTTCCTTTTTACTTTTGCTTCCTGTCTGTGCTTTATTTTTTTCTGCTCAGTCAGCTTATCAATCTTATTTATAATATCTGAAAAATCTTTATACTCAAAGTAGGTAAGGTTATTTTTCCAGCAGTAAGATGCTAATCTCTTTTTTGCAAAAAGAATATCGGCATAGTTGCTTACACAGTAATCGCTGACTCCGTCTCCTATGAAAACTGAGACTTCATCATCCAAGTCATTTGTTTCGTTAACAAGAATATTTCTCTTTGATACACCGCAATAACTGCAAACTTCATCGCGGTAGGGGAATTCACACATTAGCTTATTATCATCACTCACAACTAACTTATTCGAAAAGAACTCAACATCAATCCCTTCCTTTTCAAAAATATATTTTATGTAGTAATCCAGTCCTTCGCTTAAAATCTTTACCGGATAATCATTCTCTTTGCACCAGTTCAGAAATTTCTTGAAGTAAGGGTCTAAACTTTCTTCATCAAGATATTTATTGAACTGCTCAAAAGTAAAATTCTCAACTAAATCCAGTTCTCTTTTAATACATTCTCTTGAAGTGATTTTTAAATTAACAAAATCATCCTCAATTTCTTTCAGTTTATCTTTATCTTTGATGAATTTCCCTACGGAGTTCACCCAGACATCGCTCATCGTTATCGTTCCGTCAAAATCTATATAAAACTTCAGCTTGAAATCTTTCTTCATTATTAATGTTAGTCAAACAAGTAATCGTGTTCCCCCTCCTTACTAAGGAGGGGGTTAGGGGGAGGTCTAAAACTCAAATCTTAAAATTAAAATCTTCTTTCTTCTTATCAAATTCCAAAATTATATCCGTCAATAAATTAACGCAAACATCTACATCATCTAAATTCAAAACTTCATTCGATGAGTGCAGATATCTTGTCGGAATCTCCATTCCTCCCACGGGAATTCCGCTTCTCACTTTTGCAATTGCATCTGAATCTGTACCAAATCTTCCATTCTCAACATCAAGCTGATATTTATAATCTTTACTTTTCGCGACCTCAATCATTCTTTCGCAGACAAAATTATTCGTAACAACTCCTCTTCTTATTACAGGGCCGTTACCAAGTTTTATATCGCCATATTGCTCCTTCAAAACATCGGGAACATCAGTAGATGGCATAACATCAAGAGCAATGCCAAGCGTTGGCTTTAAATGATACGCAGCATTACCTGCGCCCCATACGCCTGTTTCTTCCTGCACCGATGAAACGCCATAAACTTTTGTATTAAATTTTTCTTTAGATAGCTTTCGCATAACTTCAGCTACAATATAAATTCCTATTCTGTTATCAAAGCATCTTGCGGCAGCGTTATTGTTCAGTAAGTCACTGTAGTCATTACCGAAAACAACAGGGTCGCCGACTGTTACATACTTAGCTGCTTCCTCTTTTGTCTTCGCGCCGATATCAATATAAACTTCGTGCATCTTTGGCAGCTTGCGGTTATTTCCGTCTTCCTGGTGCAAAGATTTTTGCCCGAAGATTCCTTCTACAACTCCGTTGTTCGTAAGTATGCGCGCTTTGTGGGCGGATAGAATTGATTGGTCAACTCCACCTACTTTCTGAAAATAAATATAACCTTCATCGCTGATGTAATTTACAATCAAACCGATTTCATCGGCATGACCTACAATCATTATAGAAAAATCTGCATCGGGATTTAATGTCGCCGTTAAATTTCCATGAGGATCGTTTGAAATAGTTTTACAAAACTTCGATACTTCCTCTTTCCAGATCTTTTGTACCTTTAGTTCATGGCCTGAGGGTCCAAGCTCATTAATCAGGGAGATTAAGAAATCTTTTTGAAATTTTTCCATTAAGAAAATTACTTATTAAAAATTTATAAAATAGTTTGTAAAAAAAATTAATCTTTGAATCTTGTTTCAACAATTGTTGTTACGCCGGGCTCCTGCATAGTTACTCCGTAAAGTCTATCTACAGTTTCCATGGTTCTTTCGTTGTGAGTTATAAGAATGAACTGAGTGTTATTTGAAAACCTTCTTATCATTGTGTTGAATCTTCCAAGGTTCGCAACGTCAAGCGGAGCGTCAACCTCGTCAAGAATACAAAACGGCGATGGCTTTACAAGATAAATTGCAAAGAGCAGTGCAATGGCTGTAAGAGTTTTTTCTCCTCCTGAAAGAAGCTCGATTGATGTCGGGCGTTTGCCTCTCGGCTTCGCAGTTATTTCAATTTTTGCTTCAAGCGGGTCATCATCCAACTTACCGTCTTCATCTTCTTCAAATATCATTTTCAAATCTGCTTCATCACCTTCAGAGAAAAGCTGCTTAAAAATATCTATAAAGTTTTCTCTAATCTGATTAAATGTATTTAAGAATCTTTCGCGTGCTTCTTTATTTATTTTATCAATCGTCTTACGGATGTCTTTCTCTGATTCGAGTAAATCGTCTCTTTGTTTCACTAACTCTTCAAGTTCTTTTCTGTCGTTCTCAAAATCTGCAAATAGCATTTCCTGATAACCGCCAAGGCGTTTTAATCTCTCTGATAATTCATCAACTCTTCTTTTTGCATCGTATAAATTAAATTCTTCTTCGGGTTCTTCTTCTACAATCGGTTCTGCTTTTACTTCTGTAACTACTTCTTGCGTTTTTATCTCTTCAATAATTTCATCCATCAAATCTTCATTATCGAATGAATCTATTTCGGCCTCTATTTCACTCTCAATAGTTCTGTGTAACTCAGCAGCTTCCGTCGCCTTAACTTCTTCAACGGGCTCTTCAGTTTTACCTGTATAAAATTCTAATTTTATATCATATTTTTTTCTGATGTAATCAACCATCTGCTCTGCGCGGACCTGATTCTCTCTAATCTTTACCTGCGCATCTACAAGCCCTTGTGAAATTCTATCAAAATCTATTCTCTTCTGTCTCTGCTCAAGATCAGTTTTGTAGCGCTCCGCTTCCTTTGTTTCGTAACTTGTTTTTACTTCGTTATATGAACGCGAAATTATTTTTTCTTCTTCTTTATATTCGTTTAGTTGTGATGCATTGCTTTCAATTTTTGCTTTTATATCTTCAATCTGCTTTTCATTCAGAGCTAATGTTTCATTATTCTTTGCTAATTGTCTTCGCGAGTTTTCAATTGTAGAAGTCATTCTTTTAAAATGCTCTTCTTCATTCTTTAATTCGTTGCGAAGCTTTGTAACTTCTACGTTGAATGAGTTATAATCAACCGAACATTTTGAATACTCCTGTTCAACTTCGTTAAATTCATCTGTCAAAAATGATAACTGTCTCTCAGCATTATTCTGTTCCGCTTCAGCATCTGCAACTTCTTTTATTAAAATATCTACAGAGGCAAGGAGCGCTTTATTAGTCTCCGAGACCTTTTCATATCCGGCTTCATTTTCTGAATACTGTTTATTTAAAAATTCTCTTTTATTATCTATCTTTTGTATTTCAAGCTCAAGCTCATCACATATTTTCCTTAATTCATCAACTGCTCTCTTATAAACTTTTAAATCAATTTCATTATTCTTTTCAGTCAACTGCTCAAGGTCTTTTAAATCACTTTCAACTTCTATATTGTAAATTTTATATTCGTCATCTAATTTCTCAATCTGCTTTCCTCGCCCAAGTTTTACACCTTCTTTATTCGTTTCACTTCCTGAGCGTATAAATCCTTCTGTGAAAATATCGCCGTCAAGCGTAATGAACTTATAATAATTATCTTTTGATAAGCGTTTTGCAGTTTCAATCGTATCAACAATTACAAATTCATCAAGTATATATTTCATTAAAATCAGGAACTCATCTTTCTTGCTCTTTACAAATTTATCGGCGATGCCGTAAACACCTTTTTGTCCTATGAAATCCGGAGTATATTCTTCAAAGAAAAAATTCTTCTGATAAGTTTCTATCAGCTTATCATTTAATATAAACGTAACTTTACCTTTTTTGTTTTCATCCAGCGCTTGTAGAATGCTATCCATATCATTGGAGTCGCTTGCAATTACATAATTGGAAACTTCACCAAGAGCAGTTTCAATTGCAATCTTGAATTTTTCTTCAACATCAATTGCATCTATAATCGTAGTTAAATTTTTAATTCCCTTATCTTTTATGAGGAATTTAATTCCTTCAGAATAATCATCAAACGAATCAATTAAATTTTTCAGAGCATCAGCTTTTGCTTTGATGTTCTGAAGCTCAATTCGTTTCTCGTTAACTTTCTTTTCCTTATCGGAAATCTTCGCAGTTAAATTTGTCTTCTCAATATCTTTATCGCGTAATGTATTCTCTGCAACTCTTAGCTTTTCAAGATTCGGCTTTAATTCGTCTTCAAGATTATTTTTACTGCTTTGCAACTCATCCAGCTGCATTAAGCCCTCTTTATTGCCCGCAGAAAGTTTTTCAAGCTGATTTAAATTTGCATCATAGCTCGATTTATTTTTTTCATACCCGATCTTTTTTGTGTTAACCAGCTTATTTATTTCTTTTATTTTCGAGCCGAATCCTACTAAGTCGTTCTTCTTTTCAGTTATAACTTTTATCGTTTCATCTACTTTAAATTTTTTCTCTTTTAGAGAGTCTTCCGACATTATTAAAGTATTCTGTAAAACTTTTGTTTTATTTTCAAGCTCTTCATGTGTGGCTGAGTTTCTATCTATGGTTGCTTCGTGTCTGTCGTTTTCTTCCGTCAGTCTGTTTATATCGCTTGTAAGATTTTTACTCTTTTCAGTGTTAACAAGATTTTCTCTCTCGATAAAATTTATCTGCTCGCGTACATTTTGTAAATCGTTATTGTAATTTGCAAGCTGCGTATCGATTTCTTTTAATTCAGTTCGTAAGCTATCTAATACTTCATCATTCTTTTTTAACTCAACTTCAATCTTATCTTTAAGCTCAAGATTGCTGCCTTCATTTGCCTTAATATTTTCAACTTCTCCTGTGAGATTATCATAATCAGCCTTGTAAACTTTAAGCTCTAATACTCTAAGCTCTTCCGAAACAACCTTTGCTTCTTCGTTACGTTTTACCTGACGCTCAAGAGCGTTCACCGTTCTTTGCTTCTCCCGAATAATATCGTTTACTCTGTTAAGAGTCTCACGAACCGATTCAAGTCTGTTGTAGGTTAAATCTCTGTTGTGCTTATAGGAAACAATCCCGGCAGCCTCTTCAAATAATTTTCTTCTTTCGTTTTTTACATTGGAAAGAATAGTCTCAACCATCTTTAACTCGATAACACTGTATGCATCAGGACCGATACCTGTATCGGCGAATAGCTCTTTAATATCTTTTAATCGAACCTGTGTGCCATTAAGGAAATATTCTGTTTCACCCGAGCGGAAAAATCTTCTTGCAATCTGTACCTCTGTGTATTCGGTAGGGAGCAGACCTTTATTGTTCTGAATTGTAAGAGCAACCTCTGCAACGGAGAGCGGCTTGCGGAAACGCGTACCATTGAATACAACGTCTTCACGCTTCTGACTACGCAGCGCTTTATCACCCTGCTCGCCAAGCACCCAACGCATTGCGTCAACGATATTAGATTTACCCGAGCCGTTCGGTCCCACAACCGCGGAGACGCCCGAATCGAATTCTATCGTTGTCTTATCTGCAAAAGATTTAAAGCCGAATATTTCGAGTTTAGATAGATACAATTAATAAATACAAGAATTATTTTAAAATCAATTTAAGTTTGCGAACACCATGTTGAATGCATCTATTGCATTCGTAAATAATGAGAAGTAAAAATATATCAGTAAGTATAAAATAATAAATATTCCGTAGCCATAAATATATGAGCGGAGCGAGCGAATCTCGAATAGTATCTGCGTGCCTTTAACTAATCTTACAATATAGAAAATATAGGCAATTAAAAAAACAATAAGCGAGTAGAAGAAAAGTGATATATTGTACTCGTTCAGCTTGTAAAGCACAGTACCAAGCGGCAGCGTGATTAATAGCGGGAGCGACGACCAGACTGCAACGATGTAAACATTCTTGAAATAAACTCTGCCCCTTATGTAAAGCGAAATAAAATAAAGTACGACTGCTGTAAGGAAGTTAAGAATAATATTTACGACCGAGAATGCAAGTATAAACTTCCATGGCTCGTTTATCAGGTCGATGAAAATTTGCTTTGAATCATTGCCCGGTAAAAAATTCGTAACTATTATATCGAAGTCAGAATATTCTTTATAATAATAAAATATATTCGCAAAAAATATTGCAAGCCCGACTGAAATCATTACCGTCAGCAGAAAATTTATAACCATCGGCACAATCATCTGCTCGCGCAGCTGCATAAAAAACGTCTCCGGCTGGAATATACAGCGGAAGAAATATTCTCTGAAACGTTTGTACTGGTTCAATAAAATTATCAGCACGATTATAAAGCCAAGCCCCACAACTAAAAAAATCTGCGGAGTGCTTTTCTTTGTGTTGCCCTCTAAAATTTTCGGAGTGTCTTCCGAGGCAATCATACGGCGCAAAAACTCTGTCGATTGCTTTGCATTTCTTTCAATCGTATATAAGCCCGCTGTACGCAGGTAGCCATCGGGATTCTGCGGGAAAAGCTCCGGCTTTGTAATCGGATAATCTGCCCATGCAGCAACAAACAGCCCCGAGGAAATCGGGTCAAGAATTTTAAAAGCATCTACAAAATATTTTGTCTGCGATTCCTGCGAGTGTGCATCACTGTAGCCATTACGGTTATCATTATTTATCACAAGTCCAAACGATGCAATAAACAGCGAAGTGTTCTTCGCTTCATTCGTCTGCTTCAGCGTGCTTCTGAAATATTCGTTATACTTTACAACTTTATCAATTCCGTTTTCAAGAAAATTCAACCCCTTTAAATCCGTCAGCCCGAAGCATGCATCTTTTTTATAATTCGATGTTGTATAATACGTAAACTTTTTATTTGTACTATCAATTATGCCCTTTGCATTTTTGATGTAGTTGGCAGCAGTGGTGGTTGAAACGTCAAACTCATTACCAAAGCCGAAGGCAATCACGCACGGATAATTTCTATCGCGGATGCTTACCTGCGAGAGCAAACTCAATGCGCCATCGGTGTAAGTACTCTTCTTCATCAGGTGCGCAGG
>JBBRQV010000057.1:0-18060 GCA_038225955.1 Ignavibacteria bacterium
AAAGTAGGATATAGTGATCCGGTGGTTCCGCATGGAAGGGCCATCGCTCATAGGATAAAAGGTACGCCGGGGATAACAGGCTGATCTCCCCCAAGAGTTCACATCGACGGGGAGGTTTGGCACCTCGATGTCGGCTCATCGCATCCTGGGGCTGGAGAAGGTCCCAAGGGTTTGGCTGTTCGCCAATTAAAGCGGTACGTGAGCTGGGTTCAGAACGTCGTGAGACAGTTCGGTCTCTATCCTATGCTGGCGCAGGAATTTTGAGGAGGCTCGCTCTTAGTACGAGAGGACCGGAGTGAACGAACCTATAGTGGACCAGTTGTCATGCCAATGGCACCGCTGGGTAGCTATGTTCGGTTAAGATAAGCGCTGAAAGCATCTAAGCGCGAAACTTGCTTCAAGATGAGAATTCCCTATGGGCTTGCCCATTATAAAACTCCTAGAAGATGACTAGGCGATAGGTTACAGGTGTAAGTGTAGTGATACATTCAGCCGAGTAATACTAATAAGTTGAAAAGACTTTACCCGAAAACGCACAGATTCAGGTAGCGAATCAGGAACATCAATATGAATTTGGATTAATTACAATATTCAAGTAAAACAACTATACAGATTTTTTTTCTGGTGATTTAATTAAAGGGTCACACCTCTTCCCATTCCGAACAGAGAAGTTAAGACTTTAATCACCGATGGTACTACATGGGCAACTGTGTGGAAGAGTAGGTTTCGCCAGATTTTATTTTAAAAATAGCTGTTTCAGTTTTCTGAGACAGCTATTTTTGTTTATATTAAGTTTTAATCAAACAATGTTAGGCGTTACGGGCAAGCCGTGAAAGAGTAGTGGTGCCGGAGTTTATTTTAAAAAGTCGTTTCGATTTAATTATCGGAACGACTTTTTTGTTTTATAGGGGTTTTAAAAGCCGTTTCAGCTAATGTTGGAACGGCTTTTCTGTTTATGTAAAAGTTAAATACTAAATTATAAAAATTTTTATGTAAATCTTGGGGGTACAGATTGTTCGTCAATGATTTCCTGTAACTCATTTCCACTAGAAAAATCTAATTTAAACAGTTTAACTGGCTCATTATATCCATCAAGCTCTATAGTAGTATATTCGGAAAAGCCATAATGTGCTCTAGTAACTGTTGGCCAAGCAATGTTAAATGCAGTGGAAGTTAATACGATATCGCCTTCGTTTACATTCTTTTCCATTTTAAATATTTGAGCCACAGATAAACCCAAAGGGTTTACTCCCTGTAATGTTACTTCTCCAATATGTACACATGTTCTAATTTGAAAGGTATGATTTATTTTTTCCCCCGCTTCAATTAATTTTTTTCCCAAAGCATTTCTCCAGTTCAAAAAATCATTAAAATGATGAAAAATATATAAAACTGAATCACCAATTTCTTTTAAAAAAATACCTTTACTTGTTAAATCTATTTCCTTCATTGCTTCAAAAGAAGTTTTTATAAAGGTTTTAATAATTTCAAAAAGTTTTTCATTTCCAAACTCTGCCCCATATTTAGTAGAGCCAACAAGATCTATTAGAATTAAATAGTAAACTCCATTTTGTAGCAATCCATCTTTTTGAAGCTGAATAAGTTTATCAATTGCTTGTCCTGCTTCGGTTAAAGCGTAAGATGGGGCATACTTTAAAAATTCATCTCTTATTTTATCCAAATTATATTTAGCCATATTTCAAGTTTTAAAATATTTATAGCAAAGGTTTAACTTAACTCCCAATCCCAAGTACTTTGATAACAATTTACTTTCGTTCCGTTTTTTAGGATTATAATTTTCTCTAACCACATATTTTTTTCATTGGAATATTTTACATCTGTCGCCATGTAATCGTAGGTATATTTACTAATTATAACTGAATTGTATGCTTCATTTGAAAGATGCGAAGCATAATTGCACGCTTTTCCAATCCATATTAAGTCATTATTAGAAACATCTCCTCCAATACCAACTTTGGAAATTAACACCTCACCACATTCTATACCAGCTCCAAAATTAATTGAGGTTTGTAGTAAAGGATTTAAAATATTCTTAATGGCCCATTTAATTTGCATTGAGCATTGAACAGCATTAGATCTTTTCCTATCTCCTGCAAATACTCCCATAATTCTATCCCCGTCAAATGCCTTAACAGACCCGTTACATTTGGGAATTATTCTGCAACTTATTTCATGAAAACTTTGATAAATTTTAGCTGCTAAGGGGTACCCATAAGTTGTTACAAGGAGGCTCGATTTTCTAATATCAACAAATAAAAAAGCGTATTCACATTTCAACCCTTTATTTCCAAAAGTAAGCCTAGAATCACTATTGCTTGGCACAGATTCTGTTTTGGAAATCTCATATTTTTCCTTACTAAATGAGGATACTTTAGACCTTAAATCAGTTAGAAGTGACATGCAATATATATTTAATTATAGAAAATAGCGCAATAAAACACGTTCCAAAGGCAGTTAAAAAACTCGAATATTTAAATAAAGAAAACTTTGAACTCGTAATTCGTGAGTTTATTAAAATTTGATTTATTAAATTATTATTCATTGAGGTTAATTTAAAAGCTTCATTTTCTTTTTTATATTCCTTAATAAAAGCTTCATTATTTAAATGAGAAAGTGACCCAAAAAAAAGTAAATTTGGATTTTCTATATTTTTTATATCTTTAAAAAAATTTTGGGTAAGAGGAAATTGAGAAAGAATGCTCAATAAGATTGAGATTCCAAAACAAATAATTCCTATTATTATGGTCTCTTTGTAAACGAAAGGCTTTAATGCTGTAATATTAGCAAGTATAGCAATTATAAGGCCACTATTAAATACAACAAGTCCTGCATGTTTTGCTTCTGCAAATTTTAGCCATTCATTGATATTTGCAAAAATAAATTTTAATTCATTATTTTGTTCCATATAGTTTTTTTGTTAAAATAACTAAATCTTAGTTTAATAAAAACTCTATGTCTTACTGATAATTGGCTCACTAAGGAGGGGAATACACGCGAGTATTATTTTGCATCAGGTATTTCTCCTCCCCTGCGAAGGGGAGGGATAGGGAGGGGTTTAACTCATGCTTGATACCGTCCCCTTATCCCCCTCCTCGAAAAGAGGAGGGGGCAGACACTTGAACTCTCATTCCCAAACTCCGTTTGGGAATGCCATAGGTCGCGAAACTCCTATAGTGAAACAGAGTTTCACACAACAATTCCGTTCAAACAAGAGTTTGCGACTGAGACACCTGCCGTTACAATTCCTCACTCATTATTCTATCTTAATTATATTATATTTATTTTTTTATTATTAAGAAAATATTTAACAAATATTATGGCAGCTTCGGATTCTTATATTAATCTCAAACGAAAAATTAATTCATACATCGATCCCTTTAAAGGAGATACAGGCGCTAAAAAGGGATTAGATTATTTTATGATAGCCTTAATTCTACTCAATACCCTTGCCGTCATTCTGCAGACGGAAGATTCACTGGAAGATAAATACGGACACTATTTTTATTACTTTGAAATATTTTCAATCGTAATATTCAGCGTCGAGTATCTTTTAAGAATCTGGTGCATTACTTTGAACCCGAAATTCGCGCATCCCGTGCTTGGCAGGTTAAAATATATTTTCACAAAAATGGCTCTTATTGATTTGCTGTCTATTCTCCCGTTTTATGTCGGCTCAATAATTCCGTTTGATTTGAGATTTTTAAGAATGTTCAGACTGTTCAGATTTATCAGATTTGCAAAGCTCGGAAGATATTCCAACTCATTAAAATTGCTAAGCCGTGTTTTCAAAGATAAAAAAGAAGATTTGTTAATGACATGCTACTTAGCCGTATTTTGTATTTTAATATCTTCGTGTCTTATTTACATAACTGAGCATGACGCACAGCCTCAAAAATTTCCCAGCATTCCCGGATGCATGTACTGGACTATGATAACGCTTACAACTGTAGGCCATGGCTATGACGACGTTTACCCGATAACTTTTTGGGGAAAGTTTGTCACAATATTCGTTATATTTTTAGGACTGGCAATTATTTCAATTCCTACAGGAATACTCGCATCAGGATTTTACGAAAAAATGGAGGAAAAGGGTAAAAAGTGCCCTCATTGCGGTAAAGAAATATAGAAACTAATGAACGGAACAAAACCCTCCCTCTTTCGTTAAAAATCCAACCATAAATTTATAGTTTATGAATACTAAATTTACCGCTTTAGCTTTATTCACATTTTTCTTTCTTCCATCTCTCATTTTCTCACAAGCAAAGCCAACAAACGATGATTTTGACCCGCGGCAGATAGTTTCCATTTACGGGGGATTATCATCGATGAACAAATCTGATTTAAAAAGAATTTACAATACATCTTATGCAGTGGGATTGCAATACGAGTACCCTCTAAATAATTTTCTTCTCATAGGAGGCGAGGCAAATATGAGCGTGTTCTCGCTTGATGAATCTAAAATGTATCCGGGCGAGACGGCAAAGTCGCCGCTGCGTGTGTACGGATTTTCGTCCTTCCTCAAATTCCAATCGAAGGATTTGACTGTGAAAAATTTTCAACCATTCGTGAAGCTCGGTGCAGGTACTCACTTCGGATTTAAGAGGAATTATCCTCCTAGAAATTACTATAACAATTACTATTACAACGATTACAACTACGATGAGCCTGAAACAAATATACTTTTCACGGGAGCGGCGGGAGTGAATTACCTCCTCGGTACTGATGCTGTGCTATACTTCGAAGCTGCTTACAGAATGAATAATAATTACGATGGCTACAACGATGACCACAGCACAATGAATTTTCTGCTGGGGCTTGGGTTTAAGATTTAAAACAAATAATATGTGGTTATACAAGTTTCCGCTCCTTGGTAAGGAGGGGGATTAAGGGGTCGTTCTAAATCACAATATGCACAAGTGATTCAGCATCCATCAAAACCTCTCTTTGCCACTTCTCTCGCCTATTTCTGGACTTGATAATTGATAGATAGCTTTGCAGGGAGGAACACGAAAAATAAAAATTACTCTCTTATCTCCTTCTCTTTCTCAATCTCTTCCGCCAAAATACTATCAGCATTCTTTATAGGTATTTCAGCAACTTTTTCGTAATGGTCACTTAGTGTCTGCAAGTCCGCTTCAGAAAGATTCTCTGCATCAACAAGCTCGTTACTTGCTCCTTTCATTGCCATTATAAGTTCGTTCAGTTTTAGATGTAGTGCCTTTGTATCCTTATTCTGGCTATGCTGAATAATAAATACCATCAGGAAAGTTATTATCGTTATACTATTTGTAATAAATAATTTCCAGGTATCTGAGTATTGAAAGAACGGTCCTGATATAAGAAGGGCAAGAACTAATCCCAGTGCAGCCATAAATGCCGTTGCGCTCCCCGTAAACTGCGTTATCCTGGAAGCGATTTTTTCAAATATCGTAATTTTATTTTCGCGCAGAGGCTTTATCTCTTTTTCCATTTTCTTTCTTTTATCTTATTATGATTTATGCTTAAAATACTCTTAAAAGGTATGCTTTATTCAGGAGGATTATCAGTCTAAAGCACTCGCCAAAGAGCTGTCAATACATTTCAAAAAAATATTTACCTATTACTACTAATAGGTACGACTCACTACAAAATAATTTCCATTCTGTTTAATTTCTTTTTTAAACTTAAACAAAAAAGGAAACCCATCATGTACAACATGAAAATCAAAATGAAATTCGTACAGCTTCACGCGGCAGGAATTCCGTTGTATAAAATCTCCGAGGAAATCGGAGTGCATCGCACAACTTTAACAATGTGGCACAAAGAACTTGCCGAGTTCATTCTCATTGCAAAGCAGGATATAGTAAACCAGATTCTTTATGAAAATGATATTTTAAAAATAGAAAGAGTCGAATCGCTTTCAAGGAATTTAAGATTGACTTATAGTAAGCTTGATGAACCTTTTAAAATGGGTGAAAAGGAAATTTCAAAAATTCTCGATAACATTGTAAAATTTACAAAACTCCTTCAGATGGAAACAGCGGAGAAAAATATGGAGCAGTTTTTTATGAAGGAAAAATCCAAACGTTTCAATATTAAAACAAAAGAAGTTATTCCTGAAGATTCAGATGACCCATTTGACGAGGAAGCGCCGATATGGGTTACTAATGCAGAACATTTTGAGTTTTATCAGCCTGAAGATGATTATGAGGACAACTATGGGACTAATAAAGATAATGCGCTCGAAGTTAGCCCTGAATTTGTTGCGGATGAACTCGATAAGGAATTTGGTGATGAGTATCTAACTGATATGCTTAAGGCAGGTGATATATCTGATATTGATGATACGAAAGTTCAGCAAATATTTAATAAAACTAACCGCAGGTCGCATCAGGAAAAGCAAGCCGCAGAATCAGAATCAAAAAAATCAGAATCAAAACCCGTCAAAAATTCAGCAAAGAATAATAAAAGTGAAAAAGAAAAAATGAACGAAGAAGTATTAGAATAAAACCCATCAAAAATTCATCATTATGTAAAAGAAAAATAAATATTTCAGAAACCATTTCTTCGTATAAATTTTACGATTGAAATATAAGACTTTTCATTGGTAAAAATTTGCATCCATTGATTGAAAGGATAACTATGCTCAAATTTTACCGATAAAAAAGCCCCGAAAAATTTCTTTCACAAGGCTTTTTACAAAGCTTAAAAAATTGTTCTATAAATTTTAATGAATGGCAATCTGAAGTGTGTACTCGCCTTTCCATGGATTCCCCGACATCTGGTTTTCAGAGATGACAATTTTCCAGTCGCCTGATTCGGTCAAATCGTAGTCCTTTATTGTCTTGATACCGATAGGGCCGTCAGATTTTCCGGACGGACTTATAATCTGAGCTATACGAACATTTGAATTAGGATTTTCATTTGCATAGGTAGCAATTACGCGGGCATAAAGTCCCTGCCCTTTTTTAGCATCTAAAACGTATGTAATCTTATCACCAAAGCCGTTTATTTTTCCGTTGAGTGAGATTTCCGTTGATCCGGCAGGAAATCTTACTCGTATAGCACCTGACTTATCGCGAAGCTCTTCTTTCTTTTCAGGTTCTTTAGATTCCTTTTTTTCCTCTGAAGAAGGGTTTGCATTTTCTTTCTTTTCAGTAGTCGTATTTGTTGGCGGAGTAGTGGTAACAGGTGGAGTTGTAGTTTCAGTTTTCTTAGTTTCGGTTTCAGGCTTTTCATCTTTCTTAGTGCATCCGTTCAGCAATAAAGAAATGGTAATAATAATTAACGGAAATAGTCTTTTCATAAGAATAAATTTTTGTTTTACAAATATAATAAAAATATGCCGCCTGTTTTATTACCTTATTTTGTCCTTACTTTGTTCTTATGTTTTCCCAATCAAAATTTTCATCAATGTAAGGAAAAAACCTGTAGTCCATTGGCCTGTCCTTTCGGTTATTGGGCCATTCAGTTTGTGTTATCGTGAACACTCCTTTTTTGAAATCGATTCGGTCCATTCCAAGGGAAGTCCATGGCGATGCCTGTTCATTATCAAATATTATTTTCATTACTTCTGTTCCTTTTGTAATTACAATTTCAGCAGTTCTTTTAGAGAAAAGTTTTCCTGCTCTGAGATAATTATAATCGTAACCCAAATTTTTTGATGTGTCACCGGGGAGAGCCACATCTGAGTTTACGATTACGCCGGGACTCTTACGCTCGAAAGAATTTACCTTTACTTCGAATGTACGTGAGTCTGTGATTCGTTCACCATTATTATAGATATTAAACATGAACTGATAAAACTGAAGCTGTGCGTTTGCAGTTTTAAAACAGGTGATTATAATAAAAAATAAGAGAAACTTTTTCACAATAAAGAAGTTTAAATTAAGATGAATTATGATTTTACTTTAAAAAACGGGTATTGTTCCTGCGGAAAAAGAAATTTCTTTCATTATTGAAGTATTATATGTAATATTAAGAGTATTTTTTTAAAACAAAACTATTAAATGAAAAAACTGATTTTTGTATTAGGACTTTTACTTTTATTTGTAACCTCTCACTCTTACGCGCAGGATGTAATATCTTCAAAAGATGCCAAAGATAACATAGGAAAAACTACACAGGTAAAAGGTAAAGTCGTTAGTGTCTTTGCTTCAAAAAACGGAAACACCTATATAAATTTCGATGAGAAGTCCCCAAACCAGACTTTCACCGTTGTGCTTTTCAAAGAGTCAACTGTAGATATAAGCAGCATTACCGAAGGCTGCATTTTGACAATCTCAGGTGAAATAAAAGATTACAAAGGAAAGCCTGAAATAGTTTTAGCAAAAGCTGACCAAATTGTAAAAGTAGAGCAGCAATAAATTTTTGTATTAAGGGAATAAAAAAAGCCGTCCGGAAATTTTTCTGAACGGCTTTTGTAATTATTGATTCAAAACTTCTTACTTTACAAGCATCATCTTTTTAGTTGAAGAAAAATCTCCCGCTTCTAATTTATAAAAATAAATTCCGCTTGATAAATTTCTTCCGTCTAAATCGATACCATAATCTCCTGCTGTTTTAAGTTCATTCACAAGAGTCATTACTTCTTTACCGAGTATATCAAAAATTCTAAGTTTCACTAATCCTGTTACAGGTATCGAATAAATTATCCGGGTTGTCGGATTAAAAGGATTTGGATAATTTTGCGATAGATTATATCTCTCAGGTAAAATTGTATTCTGGCTTCCTGTTCCTGTTGTAATGCATCCCAGTGAATCTGTTAAGCAGAATAATTTTGAAGTCGTAACCGTTGTAGGATAAAATCCTCCTGGTATCCAGATTTTTACTTTATTGTTTACTATACTTGATGATATAAGTCCCCAGTAATTTGATGCTGAGTTTAAACCTCTTCCCGTAAGCGGAGTGCTAAGCCAACTGGAATCTGCAATGTTATAAATCTGAATTGAATCCTGATAAAGCAAGCCGGGAGTTGTTTCACCGAGCACAACGTAAAATCTTCCGTTAACTGCATGTCCTCCGGGACGCGAATTTGTTCCGCGCATCGGCATATCTGTTTTTTGAGACCATGTGATGCTGTTAGCATTTGCGCCGATTGTGCCGACCCAGAAATCTTTTCTGAAAGCGCCTGAATAACCCGATGCAACGAATATTTTATTGCCGTCAAGTCCTCCGGCAAAACTTCTTCTGCCGAATGTAGCGGGAATGGACTCGGTCGCTCTATCCCAGGTGTTTGAGCCGGGTCTGTAAATTTGAATGCCCCTATAGTATGATGACCATCCGCCCATGATGCAAAATACAACGCTGTCTCCCCAGCTCTCTGCAACGTTACCTGTTACGGGAGTTGGAATATTTGTAATAGAGCTCCATCCTGTAGCTGGAGAATATTTATAACATAAGTTATCGGATGCTCCCGTTAAAGTTACGTTACCGCCGCCGATGTAATATAAGCTGCTGCCGCATTTTACTAAGTTACCGCCGACTTTTGCACTAGGTAAATCTCTGCCTGAGCTCCAGATGCCTGAGTTAATTGCGTAGCGAACAACTGTTGTTCCTGCGGGAGGATTTGTTTGTGTACCGGGGTTTACGCTTCCGCCGACTGAATACAAAGTATCGCCAAGCGTAGCTGATGCATTGCCGCCGATAACACCTGCGCTGTACTGAGGTATTAATCCGTAGTCACAAATTTTTGTTGGATTTGTTACTGCTGCCGATACAGGAAGCGTAACATTCCACGAAGAAGTTATTTCTACTTGCCCGAGAGCTCTGCTATAAAATCTGAACTCGTCGATAATTCCACCGACGGGTAATGAGTTAGCCGTGCCGTATGCTCCGACCTTAAACGGAACAGCGGCATTAAGATTCAACGGAGTTGTTTGCGTAACCGTGTTTTGCAAAACTCCGTTCACATAAGTTTTAATTGCAGGGAGTGTGGCATCATAAACGAAGTGGATTACATTCGAGCCGGGCAGTACGCCCGTAACATTTGTTGTAGTAAGTCCATTTCCTTGCAGGGTAATATTGCCTGCTCCTGCAGCTCCGTTTGTAAAGCATCTGAAGCTTGTCGTAATATCGTTTCCAAATAAGTAGAATGTTCCGGTAGCCGGTATTCCACTTAGCCAGAATGAAATTGTCCAGCTTGATGTGCCGAGGTTCATATTCCATCCGGAGTTACAATTGTTGGGAGTTCCTGTTCCACCGTTGCCAAGCAATGCGTTGCCAAATTGTCCGCCCGGTCCCAATGTCTGGCCTGTTATAACTGCATCGGGAGTGCCTTGCCCGGGTATAGCTAAATTCGGTGTAGTTGTAGTGCCAGTATTGAACTTGTAATAAAGAATCTCCGGTACATTTTGTGAGTAGGTTTTGATGCAGAGGAAAAAACTTATTACGGTAAAAATAACAAAGTAATTCTTTGGTCTCATTTTTTGTTATTTCGTTAATTTTAGTGTTCTATAAAATAATAAGTTTGATATGTAAATTCAAGAATTTATGGCGATTTAATTAAAATTATACTCCATTATTTCCACTGAATTTGATCGCTGTAAATCGTATCTTCTTTGTTACCTTTTTATATAGTAAAAGGTGAGTTTTCTATTTGAATTTTGCCCTTGTAGCTCAGGTGGATAGAGCAGCTGTTTCCTAAACAGCTTGTCGGATGTTCGAGTCATCCTAAGGGCACCATTGAATATGAGTAAAACGATTTTGATTACCGGTGCAGCTAAAAGATTAGGCAAGGAGATTGCACTTTCTCTTTCTACGTTCGGTTATGATATTATCTTACATTATAACCGTTCGACTAAAAAAGAAATTGAAGAAGTAAGCCATGAGCTTGCAAAGAACGGTTCGATTGTGTTTCCCATTCAGGCAAATATTTCCAACATACCGGAAATAAAGCCTATGTTTAAAACAATCAGCAGAGAGTTTAAAAATTTAGATGTTCTTATAAATAACGCTGCGATTTTTGAAAATTACGATTTCTTTGATATCACTGAAAAGGTTTTTGATAGGTTTATCAATACGAATTTAAAAAGCGGATTTTTCTGCGCTCAGGAAGCTGCAAAGCTCATGATGAAGTCAGATATCAGGCAGGGAAAAATTATTAACATGGCATCGCTTGGTGGAATACTAAACTGGACAGGATACATGCCTTATGGGATTTCAAAAGCAGGCGTAATAAAGATGACTTATTTACTGGCGAAGAGACTTGCTCCGAAAATTTTAGTAAATGCAATCGCCCCGGGTACAATATGGATTGACGGCGATGAAAATGATAACGTGAATACATCAGAAACAAAAAAGTATCCTATGAAAAAATTTGGCAAAGCCGAAGACATTACTTCTTTAATAAATTTTTTAGTGAACGAAAACAAATACATTACGGGACAAGTAATAGCTGTAGATGGAGGCAGATCGATAATTTCTTAATCTACTCAAGCGAATAGAAAATCGAATATATGGCAAAATTACCTAAAGCTCCGAAGGCATACCACAATACAAAATTTTTAAATTCACCGGCAGGTAGAGGTGTACGGATTTTAACAGAGTACCTTGAGCCCTTAGAAAGATTCAAAAAGTACAAAATAAATCATACAATAGTTTTCTTCGGTTCTGCGAGAGTAAAATCCAAAGCATACGCAGAAAAAAATCTGAGGAATGTAAAAAAAGGTAATCCGACAAAGGAAGAACTCAGAGTCGCTGAAATGGAGATCTCAATGTCTAAGTACTATGAAGATTCAGTTGAGCTTGCTTATCTTTTAAGCAAGTGGTCAAAAACTTTACATAAAGAAAAAGAGTTTGTAATTTGTTCAGGTGGTGGTCCCGGAATTATGGAGGCTGCTAACAAAGGCGCTGCAAAGGCAGATGCCTTCTCAATGGGTTTAAATATTTCATTACCGTTCGAGCAGTATCCGAACCCATACATTAGTCCCGAACTGAATTTTGAATTTCATTATTTCTTTATGCGTAAGTTCTGGTTCGCATATCCTGCTAAGGCACTTGTAATTATGCCGGGAGGATTTGGAACGCTTGATGAGCTTATGGAAATTATTACTCTTGTGCAGACGCATAAGCTCCACAAGAAAATGTTTATAGTTATTTACGGAAAAGAATACTGGGATAAAATAATTAATCTGGAAGCGCTTGCAGATTTCGGTATGATTTCTCGTGAAGATTTAAAACTTTGGAAGTACGCTAATACGCCCCAGGAAGCATTTGAATATTTGAAGTCTAAACTGACTATAAAATATAAATTAAATAATAAGACAGTATGATTGTAAGCATGACCGGCTACGGGAAAGCAGAAGCTCAATACGGAGATAAAAATTATTCAATAGAAATCCGTTCAGTCAACAACAAGTTTTGCGAAATTAGTTTTAAGTATCCTAAATTTTTATATACAAAAGATTTTGAACTGAAAGATACTGTGCGTAAAAAAATTTCCCGCGGGAAATTAAGCATCTACATTAATGTTGGCACGGATAAGAACGAAGACAATGTTTTCAAAGTAGATAAAGAGAATGTAAAAGTTTATCACAACGTGCTTAAGGATATCAGAAAGACAATCGGCTCGAAGGAAAAAATTAAGCTTGAGCATATTTTAACTTTCTCCGAGTTCATTGCTAAAGATGTTTCCAATGAATTAGAGGATGAAGAGTTTAAATTTATTCTTGACCTTCTGAACAAGGCGCTTGAAGATTTGATAAGCATGAAGATAAAAGAAGGTGAGAGCTTACGTGATGACATTATGGGAAGAGTGAATATGATTGAGACCGAATCACAGATAATTGAAAAAATCTCACTTGCCAATATTAAAGAGGAAAGAGATAAACTTTTCTCAAAAGTTGAAATGCTTCTCGGCGATAAAAAATTAGTTGATGAAAACAGAGTTGAGCAGGAAGTAGTTCTGCTTGCAGAGAAACTGGATATAAGCGAAGAGTGCGTACGATTAAGAAGCCATACAAAATATTTCGAAGAATATGCAGCGTCGAAGGAATTAGCAGGAAGAAGATTGAATTTCCTTACACAGGAAATAAATCGCGAGATAAATACTATGGCATCAAAATCATTAAACGCTGAAATTTCCCAGAGAGTATCTGCCCTAAAGGAAGAGCTTGAAAAAATAAGGGAACAACTGCAAAACATAGAATAATGCTTTTTGTTATATCAGCTCCTTCGGGTGCAGGCAAAACTACAATCGTAAGAGAGCTTTTAAAAATTCATAGTGATTTAATTTTTTCCATCTCTGCAACCACCAGAAACAAGAGAGGAAATGAAGTTGACGGGCACGATTATTTTTTTCTTACGAAGGAACAATTCGATGAAAAAATTAAGAACGATGAACTTGTTGAATATGTAAATGTATATAAACAGGATTACTACGGAACTTTAAAATCGTTTATAGATGAAAGCCTCGAAAACGGTAAGAACGTTATTTTTGATATTGATGTAAAAGGTGCTCTTGCAATAAAGAAACTATATGGGGATAAAGCTGTTCTAATATATATACAGCCTCCTGATGTTGAGACATTGAAAACACGACTGATAAACAGGGCAACTGAAAACCAGGAAGACATTCAGACAAGAATAAACAGGTTCGATATGGAATTGCAGCAGAAAGATTTTTTTGACTGTGTTGTAGTAAACAATGAACTTGAAACGGCAGTCCAAGAAGCAAATAAAATAATTTTAAAATATAAAAACAACTTAAAGGAAAACTAACATGTCAATTCAAACATTAGATATCGAGAGATTTGAATCTAAAGCTCATAACATCTATGAAGCAGTTTCAATTGCTTCAATAAGAGCTAAGCAAATCAACGATGAAGAAAAAATGGAACTAAGCCAGCGCTTAGAGCCAATCATAGCAAAAGAAGAAGAAGACGATACAATAATGAATCAGGATAAACTGAACATTTCGTTGGAATTCGAAGCGAAGAATAAACCTACGATTCGCGCTATCAAAGAAATGCTGAACGACGAAATAGAATTCAGATTCAAAGATAGAATCGCAGACTAAAATTAGTTAAATTTTTTATCTTAATTTTTATTTGTATTTTGAAATACTTACTTGATTAATTTCAGGTAAGTATTTCTTTTTTTATTCACTTTATTCACTTTATTCCACTCCTCTATAATTGACTCTCAAAGGCAAAAAAATATTAGTAGGTGTCTCTGCAGGAATAGCCGCTTATAAAATAAGCCGGCTCGTTCGTTTACTCGTAAAAGAAGGCGCCGAGGTCCGTGTAATAATGACACCCGATGCTGCTAAGTTTGTCTCGCCTGTTACGCTTTCCGCGCTATCAAAGAATGATGTCATAATGAATATTTTTCCCGAGGGAGAAATGGAAACACTGAACAAAGTTGAAACTCAGACCTGGCATGTGAATCTTGGTATATGGGCAGATTATTTTATTGTTGCCCCGGCAACTGCAAACACTCTTGCAAAAATTGCAAGCGGGATGAGTGATAACTTTTTATTGGTAACTGTACTCGCAACAAGATGCCCTATAGCTCTTGCCCCCACGATGGATGATGATATGTATAAAAATAAAATCACGCAGAGTAATATTGCTAAGCTAAAAACTTACGGATATAAAATAATTGAACCGACAAGCGGTGAGCTTGCAAGCGGACTCGTTGGCATGGGAAGAATGGCTGAGCCGGAAGTAATGCTGGAGTTCTTGCGAAAGGAATTTGAGAAAAAACAGGATTTAGCAGGAAGGAAAATTTTAATTACAGCAGGACCAACGAGAGAGTATATTGATGCAGTGCGGTTTATCACAAATCCTTCAACAGGTAAAATGGGATTTGCAATTGCTCTGGCTGCAAGTGACAGAGGCGCTGATGTAACCTTGGTTTCAGGACCGGTGAATCTATCAATTGAAGATGTAAACAGAATTAATGTTGAAACCTCTGAGCAGATGTTTAATGCCGTAAAGAAGAATATGAAGAGCAAGGATGCGATTATAATGACTGCAGCTATAGAAGATTTTAAGCCGCTGAAAATCAGCAAACATAAAATTAAAAAAGAAAAACTCTCTAAAATAAATATCGAGTGCGGATTATCTGTGGATATTTTGAAATACTTAGGTGAAAATAAAAAAGGGTTTAAGTTAGTAGGATTTGCAGTCGAAACAAACAACGAAGTTGCAAATGCAAAGAGTAAACTTAAAAGAAAGAATTTAGATTTTATTGTTTTAAATAATCCCAATGTAAAAGGCGCGGGGTTTGGTACAGATACAAATGTTGCCTCGATAATCGATGAAAAAAAAGTAGAGAAATATAAAAAAATGACTAAGCTTGAACTTGCGAATATTATACTTGATAAATTATTTACGTAACTATGGTAGAGTCCGTAAATGAAATATTAAAACATTTTGAAAATTATCTGAAGTTCTATAAAAAGAATTATAACTACCTTATACAGAGTGACGAATTAAAATCAGATAGTAATTATGATTTTGAAATTGATGAAAACCAAGCAAGTGAATCTGTTGAAATAATCGAATCAATTGAAGTAAGCGATGAGATTATTTCATACCCTAACTCAGAAAATCCCGAAGAAAATATGGCGAAAAAAATAGCGAAGGTACCTACTAAAGAAGAATGGCAAAATGCAAAAAATCTTGCTGACTTGCGTGAAGCAATTCAGGACTGTAAAAAATGCCCCCTGTGGAAAACGCGGACGAACGTTGTTTTCGGTGAGGGAAATCCTAAAGCAGATTTAGTTGTAATCGGCGAAGCCCCTGGCGCAGATGAAGATGAGCAGGGAAAACCATTTGTAGGAAGAGCAGGAAAATTGCTAACGGAGATTTTGAAGGCAATTGATTTTTCAAGAGAAGAAGTATTTATTTGTAACATACTCAAATCACGTCCTCCTAATAACAGAAATCCTTTACCGGAAGAAATTGAATCATGCGAGCCGTATCTTTTCAAACAGCTTGAACTGATAAAACCGAAAATGATTTTATGCGTGGGTACTTTTGCTGCGCAGACACTACTCCGCTCAAAAGAAACTTTGGGAAAGATGAGAGGGAAATTTCATGAGTATCAGGGAATACCAACGATGGTAACATTTCATCCTGCGGCATTACTGAGAAATCCAAATTGGAAACGCCCCACATGGGAGGATGTACAGTTACTAAGAAAAGAATTTGATAAACTTGTAAAAAAGAAATAACCGAACTCAAAAAATGGTAAAGAAGAAATACGAAAAAATTAGAAGCGAAATAATATTAAACGAAGACCATAAATTCGGTGCTGAAGTTGACGTTAAAACTCCACCCAATGCAAAAGATTTAGAGTGCATGCTTCTTGGCGCGCTTATGCTTGATAACGGTGCGATGAATGAAGTGCTTATGATAATTGACCACCGCCATTTTTACTCGCCGCGCAACGGAATTATTTTTCAGGCAATGATCGGGCTTGACGGCAGACGCGAACCAATTGATGTTGTAACTGTAAAGGAAGAGCTGAAAAAAGGTAAGAAGCTGGAGCAGGTTGGTGATGTTGATTATTTGCTCGAGCTTATGGATTCTGTTTCTACTTCAGCCAATGCAGAGTATTACGCAAGAATTATTTTTGAAAAATTTATACTAAGAAATTTAATAGATATTTCTTCCAACATTGTAGAAAAATGCCTGGATACTTCCAATAATACATTTTCAATTCTTGATGATGCAGAGCAGAAAATTTTAGATATTTCGGAATCACTAGCAAAGAAAAAAATTATTTCGCTGCGGGATGAGATGGATAAAGTTTTTGAAGAACTGTATGAAAGAAAAAACAATAAAACGATTGAGGGTATTCCGACAGGTTATGATGAGCTTGATAATCTAACAGGAGGATTTCATAAGTCAGAACTTATAGTTGTAGCAGGAAGACCTTCACATGGTAAGACAGCTTTTGCAATGAACATTGCGAGTAACGCTGCATTAAAATATGGTAAAAAAGTTGCGATATTTTCTCTTGAAATGTCTTACAAAGAATTGATATACAGATTGCTTGCAAGCGTTCTTCGTGTTGACGGAAAAAAATTAAAGCTTGGCAGATTGCAGGGACATGAATGGGACAGAGTTGCACAGGATTTTGGAAAACTAAAAACGGATATTTTCATTGATGACTCAAGTGAGCTTTCCATTCTGGAAATCCGCGCTAAGGCAAGACGATTGAAGCAGGAATATAATATCGATATGATTGTTGTGGATTACCTTCAGCTTGTAAGAGGGCAGGAAAATGCAGAGAGAAGAGATTTAGAAGTTGCGCAGGTATCGCGTGGTCTGAAGGCTCTTGCAAAGGAATTGGAAATTCCGGTAATAGCATGCGCTCAGTTGAATCGCGGTGTTGAGCAAAGAGGAAAAGAAAAGAAACCGCAGCTTTCAGATTTAAGAGAATCGGGCGCGATTGAGCAGGATGCTGATATGATTATCTTTGTGAACAGACCTATTATTGGAATGAAGATTGAACACACTGACCCTAACTTCGATGAAATAAAACGTAAAGCAGAAATTGTAATCGGTAAGCAGAGAAATGGTCCTATCGGAGATTTTGATTTGATTTTCTTAGGCGAGTATGCAACGTTTGAAAATAAACTGCACCACCCTTCCATGGGAATGCAAGAGCCTGCTTATAATAATGGCAGCAATGGTAATGGCGCAGAGCCGTTTTAATTTATAAAAAATCAGAAAGATTTTCTAAAAAATTTCCACCCTTCTAATTCTTTAATACCGAGTTTATTGTAGAATGAAATTGCGCTTTTATTCCAATCCAGAACTATAAATTCAATCCGTCCGCATTTTTTTTCTTTAGCGATTTTATTCAGCTCTTTAAAAAATAGTTTACCTGCTCCGACCCGGCGGTATTCTTCAAGAATGAAAATGTCTTCAAGATATAAAGTAGGCTTTGCAAGAAATGAAGAGTACGTGAAAAAATAAAATGCATATCCTATATATTTGCCATTTGCCTTAGCAAGCAAAACATTTATTAACGGTTTCTTGGAGAAAATATCTTTTAACAATTGTGCTTTAGCTAGTTTTGTCGGAAGCTTCAATTTTTCATACC